>JAYKJB010000056.1 GCA_035285325.1 Candidatus Sericytochromatia bacterium | reverse complement strand
CTCGCTAGCCTGCTGGGGCTCTGCGCTCTCGCGCCGGCGGCCTGGTCAACCCCCACGCCATCGCGACCGACCTGGGCCGCGGAGCGCGGCGGCGAGGTCACGCTTCGCGATCTTCCCGTGGACTCCGGCGCGGCCGTCGAGGCGAGGTTATTTGTGCGGGCCCCTTGGTCGGTTTGCCGCGCCGTTCTCTGGGACCATCAAAAATTTCCAGAATTCATGCCCCACTCCCGCAGTTCGAGGAGCCTCAAGGAGGCCCGCGACTTTCAGGTGGTGGAGCAGACCGGGGCCCAGGGGCCCTTCCTGACCACCCTGATCACGGAACGCCGCCTCGAACCGACCCGTATCAGCTGGCACGGGGTGGGAGGGGACCTCCTGCGAAACGATGGCGAATGGGAGTTCACCCACCTGGGAGACGGCACCGGCGTGCGCTACCGCGTTCACGTCGTGCCGCACCAGCCCGTGCCGGCGTCCGTGACCCGCTTTTTGCAGCGCCAGGCTCTGCCCACGATGCTGCTCGCCGTGCGTCGTCGCATTGAGACGAGCCACGCAGACTCCTCACCACGCCCCGGGTCGACGGGACCTTCTCGGCGCCCCTGATAGCGACGGTCCAATGAGCCCCAGGATCGCCTCACCAGCCACCTAGCAGCCAGCGATGCACGTCGGGGTCGTCCGTCCGGGCCATCAGGCGGGCCAGCACATCGGCCAGGCGGTGCGCTTCCGCGGGGTCATCCTCCTCGCCCACACAGCTCAGCCAGGCGGCCACCGCGCGCGCCTGGCCCCGATCATCCCCCAGCTCCGAAAACCCTGCGGCAGCCTCCGCCAAGAGCGGAATGGCATAGGCCACCTGGCGAGCGGCGCGCCGATGCAACGCCAGGCAAAGCGCCGACTCCGCCGAGGCAAGCCGATCACCACGACGCTGCGCGCGGGATCGCCAGGCTTGCCAGAGGGGGGCTAACTCCAGGGCCCCCTCGCCGAATTCGAGCTGCATCTGCGCGGCTAACCAGACCAGGTACGAAAAATCTTCGGCCTCGAGAGCCAACTCCCAGGCTGCGCGCAGCGAGGATTTTTTTTCGGGCGTTCCGTGGCTCGTCATCTGGATCAACAAGCGAGAGGCCTGGGCGTACAGGTCGTGGGCGCGGGTTCGCCGCGCGATCGCGAGCACGAGTTCGAGCAAGGCCCGGTTCAAGGCCTGGTCCTCAGCCTGCGGGACGCCGTAAGCTGGGCCGGACTCGGCCAGTGCCAGGCATTCCCTGCCCCAAGCCTCCCAGGACACTGCGGGGCCAGCCGCCTCGGCCAGGCGCGCCAGGCAAACATCCGGATGCTCCTGCGCATCGCGTAGCAACCACGCAGCCAGCAGCGTGGCGGTAGAGGAGGGCTGGTCAGCGGCAGGTTCCAAGCGGTGGCGCCTCGTCGGTTCTCAGCATCGACAGGGGCGTCATTCCCCGCCGCGCCCGCCCTCATTCAGCCCGTGGGCAACGTCTCGGCCCAGCGTTTTTGTCCGTTGCAACCAGTCGCGCCGAGGAACTTTGGCGTTACATGGCCCGAAGGCGTCACACCGCGGAGCGACACAGAAGAAATGGAGGCGGCATGCGGATTTGCGTGATTGGAACAGGATACGTCGGGCTGGTGACGGGTACCTGCCTGGCCCACATCGGACACGATGTGATGTGCGTCGATGAACACGTCGAGAAAATCGCCGGCCTCAATCGCGCCGAGATGCCCATCTACGAGCCTGGGCTGGCAGAAATGGTGAATACGCAACGCGCCAGCGGTCGTCTGGCCTTTTCCACCGACGTGGCGACGGCGGTGCAACGAGCCGACACCATCTTCATCACGGTGGGCACCCCCACTGGCGAGCACGGCGAGGCAGACCTGAGCGCCGTGGAGCGAGTGGCCCGGGAGATCGGGCGGAGCCTCAATACGTACAAGGTCATCGTCAACAAGAGCACCGTTCCCGTGGGAAGCGGCGATTGGGTCGCCATGTTGGTGCGCGAAGGGCTCGCCACTCGCCAGGGGGTCGGCTCGGCCTGGAAAGCTCAACGTCCCCCCGAAGACGGCGCCTCAGAGGCCCTCGGCCCGGCCTCCTTCGACGTGGTGAGTTGCCCGGAGTTCCTGCGCGAGGGCTCGGCCATCCACGACAGTCTACATCCGGACCGGATCGTGGTCGGCAGCGCAAGCCCCAGAGCGCTGGCTCACATGCGAGCGTTGTACTTGCCCCTGATCGAGCAGCGTTTTCCTGGCGCAGACGCTCGCTCACCCGTGCCCTTCGTGGTGACGGACCTCAACTCGGCGGAGATGATCAAATACGCGGCCAACTGTTTCCTGGCCACCAAGATCAGTTTCATCAACGAGATGGCCAACATCTGTGAAAGGGTCGGAGCCGATGTCACGGCGGTGGCCGACGGGATCGGGCTCGACCATCGCATCGGACGCCAGTTTCTGCAAGCCGGCATCGGCTGGGGCGGCAGCTGTTTCCCCAAAGACCTGCTGGCCATGCTGCAGATCGCCCGGGAAGCAGGTTACGATGCGTCGCTGCTGAAGGCCACCATCGACGTCAACCAGAGCCAGCGTCTGGTGCCCCTGCTCAAGCTGCAACAACATCTGAAGACCTTGAAGGGCAAAACCATCGGCCTCCTCGGCCTGGCCTTCAAGCCTGAGACGGACGACGTGCGGGATGCCCCCGCCCTGTCCCTGGCCCAGCAATTGCTGCAGCGCGGCGCCGCCGTTCGCGGCTATGACCCGGTCGCCTCAGCCCACGCGAGCTTGCTGGCGCCAGGTCTGAAGGTCTTCGACGACCCCTACACCATGGCCGAAGGTTGCGATGCGCTGGTCTTGGCCACGGAATGGCCGGAATTTCATTCGCTCGACCTGGGCCGCATGCGCTTGATGATGAACCAGCATCACGTCTTCATCGACGGGCGCAACATGTTCGACCCGCCCCTGATGCGGGAGCTCGGTTTTCTGTATGTCGGCATCGGGCGTTGAGGAAAGGGAGGTCACCATGCATCTGTGCCTCGTCAATCCGCCTGAAATGCCCGGTTTTGTGAGCGACCGCGACAAGGCCGGAGGCGTCGGCGTCGCGCGGCCCTACCAACGACGACTCTGGAACCGCTACTGCCCTCCCACTCCCGCGCTGGACCTGCTTTACGCGCTGGCGCTCGCAGACCGGGCTGGCATTCCAAACCGCTTCGTCGACGCGATCGCCCGGCGCTGGAACGCCCGACAAACGCTCGCCGCCATCTGCGAGACCAACCCGACGCACGTGGGCGTGCGCATCAGCCTTCCCTCGCTGAAGGAGGACCTGGCCCTGGCCAATGCCGTGGTCACAGCCCTTCCCCGGGCGCAAGTGTTCCTCTTCGGCGCCTGCGCGAAAATGACGCACTCCCGCTGGTTGGGGCAGTTTCGGGGTGATGCGGTCCTCTACGGCGAGGTCGAGGCCCTCCTGCTCGCTTACCTCGATGGCCAGGCCGAGCGGGCCGTCCTGCGTCCGCCCCAATCGGCCACGCCGGCCAGCTGGCAGACGCTTGAAAATCTGGACAGTTTGCCCTTTCCAGCCTGGCATCGGGTCGACCGCGCGGCCTATACGCGCAGGGGGCACGCAGACGACTTCGTCTACTACGTGTTGACCAGCCGAGGCTGTCCCAAAGGCTGCGCGATGTGCCCGTACTTCGTCTATCAGGGCGCCGAGTGGCGGGCGCGCTCACTCGACCACCTGGCAGCCGAATTCGCTCACCTGGCCAACATGGGCGCCCGTCGGGTGCAGACCCGGGACCCGAACATTTCCTGGCGCAAGCCGCACCTGATGGCCCTGGCCGAGCGGTTGGCTGGCCAGCGTCAGCTGGCCATCACCACCGAAACCGACCTGGAGGCGCTGAATCGTCAGGATCTCGAGCGTCTCAGGGAAGCAGGCTTCGTCCGCATCATGACCGGCGTCGAATCCGTCGATGAGACGATTTTGCGCGACATCCATCAGAACGGGCAGGCCCTCAAACGCGTGCTGGTGAACATGCAGACCTGTGCGGAGCTGGGTATTGCCGTGACGGGCTTCTTCATCGTGGGCGCCCTGACGGAAACCTGGCAAAGCATTCGTCAGACGATCGCCACCGCGCGAACCCTGCCGTGCGAGTACAGCGTCTCCTTGATGACCCCCTATCCTGGCACGGAAAGCCGCGAAGCCTTCATCAAGGCGGGCTATCATCGCGAGGGCGACTTCCGCGATTACAACGGCTATACCGGCCTGGTGAGGACCTCGGGGCTGGACCATCAGCAGGTGGTGCTGGCCCACGCCTGGGCCTCTGCGGAACTTGAACTGGTGCAGCGCAGACGCGGATTGCACTGGCGCCATTGGTGGCAGACCCTGCGGTATCTGGCACAGCGCCATCGCGTCACCCGTCTCCGGCGGCGAATCAAACAGGTGGAATCGCTGGCCCCGGCCACGACACATCGCGAGGAGTTGCCCCTTGGCGCCTGAAGAGCCTCTGCATTCGAGAGCCTTGAACATCTGCCTGGTCTCTCGCGAGCATCCCAGTCTGCCCGAAACCGGTGGCATCGGCACCTATACCGACAACCTGGCCAAAGGCCTGGCGGCGCGGGGCCACTGCGTGACCGTGCTGGCAGACGGGGAGCCACCGTCCAGCCCCCCCAGGCCGCAAGCGGGAACGGTGCGTCTGCTCGGGGTGGGTCGCACCGAAGCTTTCAGGCTGCCGTTCGGCCGTCGCTGGCTCGGCACCAGTTCACGCAGCCTTGCGTTTGCATTGGCGGCGGGCAAGCGCTATCAAGCGCTCGATCGCCAAGACCCTTTCGACGTGGTCGAGGTCCCGGAATATCAGGCTTGGGGCCTGGGGGTCTCACTCGTCCGACGTTGTCCCCTGATCGCCCGTCTGCACAGCCACACCCGGCTGGTTCGCGCCCTGAACGCCGTCCCCCTCACCCTGGACGATCGCCTGTGTACGCGCCTGGAGGCCCAGGTACTCCGACGGGCCGAGCGGGTTCTGGCCAACTCGCAGGCCCTGGCCCGCGAGGCATCTCGTGATTTTCCCGGTCTGGAGGCCAGCAGACGGCTGGAGGTGCTGCCGCTAGGAATCGACACCCAGCGTTTCAAGCCCTCGGAAGGAGGCCCGTATCGCCGCGCCCACGGGCTCGACGAGCAGGCTATCCTGTTGCTTTACGTGGGACGATTGGAGCGTCGCAAGGGCGTCTTGACGCTGTGGGAAGCCTTCGCCAGACTGGCTCCTCAGTTGCCGCAATTGCATCTTCACCTGGCTGGCTACAGCACCGACCTGAGCCGGCAAGGGGACAGCGTGCTGGGACACTTGCAGCGACTGAGCCGCGAGAGCGGGCTCGCGGATCGCATCCGATTTCTCGGACATCGCCCCTATCAGGAGTTACCTGCGCTGTACGGCGCCTGTGACGTGTTCGTGGCTCCCTCGCCATTCGAGCCGTTCGGAATGGTCTACCTGGAGGCCATGGCCTGCGGAAAGCCGGTGGTGGCGTGCCGTGCCGGCGGCGCCCTGGAAATCATCGAGCACGGTCGCAGTGGCCTGCTGGTTCCGGCGAGCCACCCCGAGGCCCTGGCCAACGCGTTGCGCACGACGGTGGAAAACGAAGCTTGGCGTCGCCGTCTGGGGGAGGCGGCCCATCAGGAGGTCCAGCAGCGATTCACCCTGGCCCAGCTGGCAGCCCGAACCGAGTCCCACTACCGCACTGCCGTGGCGGCTCACCAGGCCAGCGACGCGGGCTGCCACAGGGGGGCCTGACATGACAACCAGTCTCCCCATCCGCCTGCTCAGCACCCTGGGGCGCTGGGATGAGCGATTGGTCCACTGGCGCTCGCGCAGCCAGCGGGCGCTGCTCCTGCGGCGACACCCCGGCCTGCGCCTGCCCGACAGTGTCAAGGTCGAAGCCGGCGTTCTCTGGCGCCTGGCGCCCAACACCGAGGTGAGCTTCGGTGCCGGCAGCGTGCTACGACGTGGCTGCGAGTTCAAAGCCGACCCCGGCAGCCGCATTCAGGTCGGACAGAACGTGCATATCGGCCCGTGGTGCACGATCAGTGCCTTGCATGGCGTCGAGATCGGGGACGACTGCCTGATTGCCGAGGGCGTGTCCATCCGGGACCACGACCACGCCTTCTCGCCCGAAGGCACTCCTTACCGAGCCCAGGGTTACCGCCTGGCGGCCGTCCACATCGGACGCAACGTCTGGCTCGGAAGCGGCGTGACGATCGTCAAGGGGGTCTCACTGGGCGAAGGCAGCGTGGTCGCCGCCGGTGCCGTCGTGACTCGCTCCTACCCACCCGGCAGTCTCATCGGAGGCGTGCCCGCCCGCCTGCTGCGTCCCCTGCTGGAGGTCTCGCCGCCAGGCGAGGTCGATTGAAGGCAGGCCCTGGTGTCGATGGCGCAGCAAACCCGTCACCACGCGCTCAGCATGGCGATTCAAGCCGGTGCTCAGCTGGGCCTGACGGTCGCGCTGGCCCGCTGGTTTTCGCCCGATGGAATGGGCGCTTACGGCTTGCTGGGGTGGCTGATCGCCATGGCGGGTGTGCTCGTCCACCTGGGAGGCATCACCACCACCGTCAAGTACGTCTCGGAAGCCCAAGGGGCAGCCGCCCCCGAACTGGCAGCTGGCTACCTGACTCGCGGCCTGCGAACGTGGGGACGCAATCTGTTCTGGGTCAGCCTGCTGTGGCTGGCCCTGGGGCCGTCGATGGTGAGCACCTACGGTCAACACGGACTGGATTCGGCCCTCTCCGCCGCCCTCCCTCTGATTGCCACCAGCAGCTTGTTCACCTGGCTGCTGGGAGCGTGTCAGGCGCTGCAACGCTACGGGCAGTGCGCCCTGGCCAGTGCGCTGTGGGCGGCCAGCCTGGTCCTCGCGACCGGCCTGGCCATGGCCTGGGATGGGGGCCTGGTCGGCGTCTTGCTGGCCCAGACGATTGCCTGGGGGATGGGCTGCGCCGTTCTCTGGCGGGGCCTGACACGCTGGCGCGCCGGCTGGTGGCATCAGCCCCTGCCCGGCGCGCGCCAGCGCGAGCTCAGAAAATTCGCCGCACCACTGGCTTTGATGGTCTTGTTGGATGCCCTGATCTGGCAACGCTCAGGCGTCTTGTTTCTGGGCCAAAGCGGCGCGCCCTCCGAGGTGGCCTACTACACGCTGGCCTTCGGACTGGCTCAGCTGGCCATGCGGACCATCCCGGGCAGCCTGATCGGCGTCCTGGTGCCCGCCATGTCGCGGGCCGTGGGAGCCGGAGACACGGCCCGAGTGGGCAGCCTGTATCGCGTCGCAGGGCGATGGATGGGGGCCACGGCCGTTTGGTTGGCCACCCTCGGCACGGTTCTCGGACCGCCCCTGCTCCCTTGGATCTACGGCGAGGCCTACGGAGGGATGGTGGCCCCCTTCTCCATTCTGCTGTGGGCCGGGGCGATCGCCATGGCCCTGGGATTTCCAGCCAGCAGCGTGCTGTACGCGCTGGAGCAACAACGCGCGGTGCTCCGCATGGGGCTGGCGACGGCGCTGCTCTATCTCTTGCTGGCCATCCAGATCATTCCCGCTCACGGGGCCCAGGGAGCAGCCTGGGTCACGGCGATTGCCCAGAGCCTCAGCGTCGCCGCGGGAGTGGGGCTGGCGGCCCGCGCCTGCGGTGGCATCCGTCCGGACTGGTCCAGTCTGGCGCGGATCACACGGGCGGCCACCGTCACCTTCGTCCCCCTCTGGGCGCTGGCAAGCCACCTGCCACCGGCCCTGGCACTCGCCATTGGCGCCCCCCTCGGCACCGTGATCTACGCGCTGGCGTGCTGGAAGGGGGGGGTCGTGACGTCCCAGGAGCAAGACACGCTTCGCCGCTGGATCCGGCATCAGTGGACCAGGCGACATCGCACGCCGGAAGTGACCGCGATCACGTCCCCTGTGGCTTCCATCCGCTAGACTGGGGTCATTGAGAGGGGTGGCTGCATGCCTTCCCCTTTTTTTTTGGAGATTTGGCCGCGCCCCGCCACTGGAGATAGACGCCAATCTCTCGGCCGACCTCAGCGCCTGCTGGGTTCCAGCCGTCCGAGCGGCAGTCCTTGCGCGGCGGCTTCTTCTTCAGACGTGTCCACGCGCGTGCTGCCCCCTTGCCACACGCCGCCACTGCCGGGGCGCAGGTCGGAGGGCCCTTCCTTGATGCCGGGAACCGGGAAGGCGGACGGCGCGTGACGCCCCATGTCCCCGTTGTAGTCGAGCACGTCCGGCACATAGGCGATCAGGTGGCCGGCACGGGTCGGCGTCACATAACCCGCCTCCAGTTGTTCGCGGTAACGGTCGAGCGCAAAGACCATGGGGGTTTGTGGCGTGGCGTCGAGCACCTGCATCTTGGCATTGAGGTTCAGAACCGAATTGATCAAGACATCACCGCCCCACATCAGCAATGTGGCGCGCGCTTGGGGCGCCGGGAGGTCCTCCGGCCACGGGCGTGCCTTGCCATCATCCATCTCAATGTGAAGCGCGTTGTTGCGGATGCCGATCGCGCTGACCTTGCAGATCATCTGGGGCGGGGGATACAACCTGGCAGGGTCCATGATGATGTCGTTGCCGGCCACTGCCAGCCCCTTCTCCTCGCGCGCCTTCATCAGCTTGGCCAGTTCGATCCCGAACAGGCCGATCAGGCCGTCAACCCGCAGGCCCATCGACTTGATCACCTTGGGAACCAAGCGAATCTTGCCATCCGGGGTAGGTTCCAGCACCCCTTCCATTTCGAAGGAGACCCAGACACCCTTTTTCATGCGCCCCGACATGACCAGGCGATCGCCATTGAAGCGAATGCGCAGGTCCTTGATCGGCGAATCGGCATCATTGAACACGTAAGTGTTCATCACCGCCTCGAGGTCAGCAGCCCCCTTGTCGACCGAGGCCTTGTGAATCAGCAGCTTGAACTCGCTCTTGTTGGCCGGTACGAAGGGCATGGAGGGGTCGCGCGCCAGGATGTCCGCGTTCATTTCGGACAGGAACATGGCCACGTTTCGATCCATGCGGTAAAGCACATTGCGCGCCATGAAGCGCGTCGTGCCACCGGGGCCTCGACGAATCAGGTCCACCGTGCTGGAAGCAGGGGGCGGCGCGGACCAGGCCGATTCCCGGCCGCAGCCCGGCAGGGACGCCGCGAGCGCGGCCGCCGCCACCAGGGATTGAACTTGTCGGATGAGCCGACGCATGGGACCTCGCAAACGAGGGAACTGATGCCATGTTATCGGGAGGGGCGGGCAACAATCGGTAAAGCTTGGTTTAAGATTGCAAAATCCTCCCAAGTAATAGGAGTTGGGGAGGGGGGCGACAGGTATCGCCCGGAAAAAAACGGCACCGACCTCCGGAGAGGCCGATGCCGTCGACAGGTGGCGCGCCGCTCTCAGCGGGCAGCAACCGGCGCGTAATGGCGCGCACCAGGGCCGATGTATTCAGCCCGCGGGCGAATCAGGCGGTTATTGGCCAGCTGCTCCATCACGTGAGCCGCCCAACCGGACAAGCGGCTGACGGCAAAGATGGGGGTGAACTGGTCGCCCGGGATCCCCATGTAGTGGTAGGTCGAGGCCGAGTAAAAGTCGACGTTGGTCAACAAGCCCTTCTCGCGCTTGACGACCTCGTCCACCTTGATCGACATCTCGTACCACTTCATGTCGCCCTTGATGCGGCCCAGTTCCTCGGACATGCGACGCAGGTGCTTGGCGCGGGGATCGCCATTCTCGTAGACGCGATGCCCGAATCCCATGATCTTCTTCTTCTTCTCCAGCGCGTCCATGATCCAGGCTTCGGCATTCTCGGCCGTGCCGATTTCAGCCAGCATCTTCATGACGGCCGTGTTGGCACCGCCATGAAGCGGCCCCTTCAGGGTGCCGATGGCCGAAGTGACGCAGGAGTGCATGTCGGACAAGGTCGAGGCCGTTTGCCGCGCGCAGAAGGTCGACGCATTGAATTCGTGGTCGGCGTGCAGGATCAGGGCCCGCTCCATCGCCTTGACCGAAACCGCGTCCGGGTCCTGGCCAGTCATCATGTAGAGGAAATTGTGCGCGAGCGTGACACCCTGCTTGGGGGCAATCGGAGCCTCGCCGCGACGCAAGCGCTCGAAAGCAGCCACAATCGTTGGAATCTGCCCCTGCAAGCGGGTGGCCTTGGCCAGGTTGGCCTCGGGGCCGTTGTCATCGGCTTGAGGGTCGTACAGCCCCAGGGCCGACACGGCCGTGCGGAGCACGTCCATCGGATTGGCATCCTTGGGGAACCCACGCAGCAAATCCATCACGGGTTGCGGCAAGGCAGCCCCGGCCGCGATAGACGCCTTCAAACCGTCGAGTTGCGCCTGCGACGGCAATTCGCCGTGCCACAGCAACCAGACGATCTCCTCGAAGCATTCCGCTTGCTCGGTCAGTTCGTCGATGCTGTAACCCCGGTAGGTCAGCATGTCATCGATGATCGAGCAGATCGACGAAGTGCTCACGACCACGTCTTCAAGGCCCT
Source organism: Candidatus Sericytochromatia bacterium (assembly GCA_035285325.1). Lineage (NCBI taxonomy): Bacteria > Bacillati > Candidatus Sericytochromatia > Candidatus Sericytochromatia bacterium. Next base: position 36,682 of record JAYKJB010000056.1, on the reverse strand, counting down.
TGTTGATCACAACGTTTGCGCTCATAGAACCGGTACCAACCTCTCTCGTTCGGGGCTGATTGCCGCTGCCGGCGACCAGGCCATTCCGTCAGGCCAAACAACAGACCAAACCCGTGGCGTCCAGCGACACCGCGCTGCCTCGTGGCAGGCTCATCCTCGAGCTCGCGAGCCGGGGTCCCACGACGCCTCTCACCGACACGCGCGAACGGACGGCAATGGCACGATCGAAGGGCCGCCCGATCCTACCACGCGGCGTGTCACGCCGCCAGGATGCCGTCAAAAAGGCCTCATCCCGCCCTGCTCGATACAAGCCTGGCCTCATCAGGTATGATACCTGAGCTATCAAGTCGCCTCACAATCACTGAACCGTCACGCGCCTGACGGGACGAAGGGAGCCAGCGCCCATGCCCGAGATGCATCCCAACGACCGCCCGCTCTACATCATCAGCGTTGCGGCCGACCTGGTGAACATGCACCCCCAGACGCTGCGCCTGTATGAACGGCGAGGCCTGGTTGCCCCCAAGCGACAGGGCAAGAACCGCCTGTATTCTCAGAGCGACATCGAGCGCCTGCAGTATATCCAGCAGCTCACCCAGGAGTTGGGGATCAACCTGGCCGGCGTGGAGAAAATCATCCGCCTGCAAAACGAGCTGGAAAGCTTGAAGCACTTCAAAGAACGGGAATTGCAGCTGATCGAAGCGCGCTTGAACGAGCTGGCCGTCATGAAGACGGCCCGGGAAAAAGACATTCGGGTCATCAAGGAAAAAATCAAGGAATCGGCAACCGACGACGATGCGCGCTGAAATCCCTTGTGAGTGGGTAAATGCCATGGTAAGGTGGGCGCCATTCGTGGCCCTGCCCCGGCTTCCGCGACGTGCCTGACGGTCCGCCTTTCGGGTGGTGAGCACCAAGCGGAATCCACGCACGGTTCGGAGCCACGGCGGGTCACGCAGCGAGCCTCATTTGAAGCAGGTCCGGCCCTGGAAAAGGGGGTGTCATCATGTTCGAACGGTTCACCGAAAAGGCCATCAAGGTCATCATGCTGGCGCAGGAAGAGGCGCGGCGACTTGGCCACAACTTCGTGGGCACCGAACAGATCCTGCTTGGACTGATCGGGGAGGGCACCGGTGTCGCTGCCAAAACCCTGAAAAGCCTGGGGGTCAGTTTGAAAGACGCCCGCATTGAAGTGGAAAAGATCATCGGCCGCGGATCTGGCTTCGTGGCGGTCGAGATCCCCTTTACGCCCCGTGCCAAGCGGGTTCTAGAGCTGGCGTGGGATGAAGCGCGCCAGCTGGGTCACAACTACATTGGCACGGAACACCTGCTGCTCGGCCTGATTCGCGAAGGCGAGGGGGTGGCGGTGCGGGTGCTCGAGAACTTGGGGGTCGACCTGTCGCGCGTGCGGTCCAACGTGATTCGCATGCTGGGCGAAAACGCCACGACCACCACCAGCGGGCAGCATCGCAGCAAGACGCCCACCTTGGACGAGTTCGGGTCCAACCTGACGCAAATGGCCGAGGAACACCGACTGGACCCCGTGGTAGGGCGCGAGAAGGAAATCGAGCGCGTGATCCAGATTCTGGGACGCCGCACCAAGAACAACCCTGTCCTGATTGGGGAACCAGGGGTCGGTAAGACCGCCATCGCCGAGGGTCTCGCCCTGAAAATCACGGCCGGCGAAGTGCCCGACATTCTGGCCGACAAGCGGGTGGTCACGCTCGATATCGGCTCCCTGGTGGCGGGCACCAAATACCGCGGCGAGTTTGAAGAACGCCTCAAAAAGATCATGGAAGAGATTCGCAACGCCGGAAACATCATCCTGGTGATCGACGAGCTGCATACCCTGATTGGCGCCGGCGCTGCCGAGGGGGCCGTTGACGCGGCCAACATCCTGAAACCGGCCCTGGCGCGCGGCGAGTTGCAGTGCATTGGCGCGACGACACTGGACGAGTACCGCAAGCACATCGAACGGGATGCCGCGCTGGAGCGTCGCTTTCAGCCGGTCAACGTGAACGAGCCTTCCGTTGATGAGACCATCGAGATTCTCAAAGGCCTGCGGGAACGCTACGAAACGCACCACCGCCTCCAGATCACCGACGAGGCGCTGGTGGCGGCCGCCAAGCTGGCCGACCGGTACATCTCGGACCGCTTCTTGCCGGACAAGGCCATCGACCTGATGGACGAAGCGGCCAGCCGCGTGCGCCTGCGCTCGAGTTCGCTTCCTCCCGCGGCCAAGGAACTCGAAAAGGAGCTGCGCGGCTACACCAAGGAAAAAGAGGCGGCCATTCGCGCCCAGGACTTCGAGAAAGCCTCGCAACTGCGGGATCAGGAGCAGGGCGTGCGAGACCGCATCCGAGAGATTGCGGCCGAGTGGCGCTCCGAGCGAGGCCAAACGGCCACCCCGATGGTGGACGAGGAAGAGATCGCCCACATCGTGGCATCCTGGACGGGCATCCCGGTCAAGAAGATGACCCAGGGCGAGACGGAAGCGTTGGTTCATATGGAAGTTGACCTGCACAAGCGGGTCATCGGCCAGGACGACGCGATTCACTCCATCTCGCGGGCCATCCGACGGGCTCGGGTCGGGCTGAAAAATCCGAAGCGTCCCATTGGCAGCTTCATCTTCAGTGGCCCCACCGGTGTGGGCAAAACCGAACTGGCCAAGGCGCTGGCCGGGATCTTCTTCGGCTCGGAAGAATCGCTGATTCGCGTCGACATGTCCGAGTACATGGAGAAGCACGCTGTCTCCAAGATGATCGGCTCCCCACCTGGCTACGTCGGTTACAACGAAGGTGGTCAACTCACCGAAGCGGTCAGGCGGAAACCTTACAGCGTGGTTCTGTTCGACGAAATCGAAAAGGCCCACCCGGATGCCTTCAACATCATGCTCCAGATTCTGGAAGACGGTCGCCTGACGGATGCCAAGGGTCGGGTGGTGGACTTCAAGAACACCATCGTGATTCTGACCTCCAACATCGGCGCACGCGCCATCGAAAAGGGCCAGAGCCTGGGCTTCCAGACGGGGGGCGAAGACAATCGTTACCGGAAGATGAAAGACGTCGTGATGGAAGAGTTGAAAAACAACTTCCGGCCCGAGTTCATCAACCGCATCGACGAAATCATCGTCTTCCATCCGCTTTCCAAGGAAGAGATCAGTCAGATCGTGGATGTCATGCTCGCTGAGGTGCGCAACCGTCTCAAGGAGCAGGAATACGACCTCGAACTGACCCGCGAGGTTCACGAATTGCTCGCCAACGAGGGCTACAACCCCTCTTACGGGGCGCGTCCTCTGCGTAGGGCCATCCAACGTCTGATCGAGGACCCGCTGGCGGAAGAAATTCTGGCCGGTAGCCTGAAGAAAGGCTTGATTCAAGCCCGTCGAGAGGGTGAAAAGGTGGTCTTCGGGCAGCAGTCCGAACCGGAAGCGACCAAGGAGGAAGCCCAGGCCGGCGTCTGAGCGTTCCAGAAGACGGCCCCCCAGCGCAAGTCAGCGCTGGGGGGTTTTTGCTATCTGCCTGCCCGCGCGATTCAGGCCGTCGTGAGCTGGCTCAGCCAATGAATCAGCAAGCGGATCCCGACCCCGGTCGAGCCTTTGGGACGGTAGTCCTTGCCCTCGGACAGATAGGAAGGACCCGCGATGTCGAGATGCGCCCACGGCGCTGCCCCGGCAAAACGCTTCAGGAACATGGCCCCAGCGATCGCGTCCCCCTTCTCAGGGTGCGAGTTGGCCAGGTCCGCGATGTCGCTCTTCACCATGAACTCGTAAGCGTCCCAGATCGGGAAGCGCCAGAGACGCTCACCCGTGGCCTCTCCCGCCTGCCTCAGGGCCTCGGCCAGGGCGTCGTCGGTCGAGAACAGGCCCGAAGCCGCGTATCCCAGCGCCATGATGATCGACCCTGTCAGTGTCGCCACATCGATCGTGTAGCGCGCCTGATAATGCTTGGCCCCGTAGGCCAGCGCATCGGAGAGAATCAGCCGACCCTCGGCATCCGTGTCGATCACCTCGACCACGAGACCATTGTAGGCGGTCAATAGATCCCCGGGCTTGAGCGCCCGCCCGCTCGGCATGTTCTCCGCGATCGGCAGCAACCCCACCAGGTTGAGAGGCAACTGCCGGGCCGCCGCCACCTCCAGCACGCCGAGCACGGTCGCCACGCCGTGCATGTCGGTCTTCATCTCTTCCATGCCAGCCCGGGGTTTGATACAGATACCGCCCGTATCGAAGGTGATCCCCTTGCCAACCAGCACAATGGGAGCGGCGTCGGCGACCGGCGCCCCGTGATACTCCAGCGCCACGAAGCAGGGGCGATGGGCGCTGCCCTGCCCGACTCCCACCAGGCAGCCAAATCCCTCTCGCTGGAGGTCTTCAAACTCCAGCACCCGGGCCGTCAGGCCCGCCCGCTGGGCCACCGCCAGCGCCTCGTCGCGCAGATCGGACACCGTCAACTTGTTGCCGGGCATGTTCGAGAGGGTGCGCGCCCGATTGACCACCCGCGCCAGGTCCAAGCCACGATGGGCGGCCGTCGCCTCTGGTCCGTCTGCCGCCAGGCCCAGCCACAGCGTGGCCAGCTTCTGCTCGTCTTTCTTGTCCTTGTCCTCAGCCGTCTGATAGAGGCGCGTCTCGAAGGCCGCCAGCGCCACCGCCTCAGCCGTGGCTTCCGCCGCTTCAGCAGGCGGCAGCTGGGCAGGCAGGCCGACGGCCATCGAACGGGCCTTGCCGTGAAGGGCACCCACCGCAGCCGCCAGCACCTTGCGCCAGGCCTCCGGCGTGAGAGTGTCCTTCCCGAGGCCCAGCAGCACGAGCCTCCGGGCCCCCACACCTGGAATGGGATACAGCACCTCGCACGCCCCTTCCGCCCCCCGGAACGTGTGATCCGCCCAGGCGGCTTCCAGCCAGGGGCGAAGCACTTCGGGCAGGTCCGCGGGCGGTGCCTCGGACTCCGGGAAAGACAGGACCAGGGCGTCAACGACCGCTTCGGTCAGCGAGGCATTCGTGAATTCAAGCTGCATATAGTCGCCTAGGATGAGGGAGTGGAACCGCCAGTTTACCCCGTGTCGCCTGGCGACGCCAGGCGACACGGGGCTGGCTGAGGCTGGGGTTCCATCTGCTATGCTGCAGGCATGCCCCGACACCTGCACTGCCCCCGCTGCGGGCATGCCACCAAGGCGCAGCCCCTGGAAGGTCGCCTGCGCGACACCTGCCCCGCCTGCCGCGGCGTCTGGTACGACTGTGCCAAGCCGTGTGCGACCGTCGTGATCGAGGACGCCGATGGACGCGTGCTCCTGGTCCGTCGCGGGATCGACCCCTATCGAGGCCTCTGGAACCTTCCGGGGGGATTTCTGGAGGCGGAGGAGCATCCCCTGGCCGGGGCGTGCAGGGAGGCGCTGGAGGAAACCGGGTTCGAGATTGAACCGCTGGAACAACTCGGGATCTATATTGGACACTGGGACGGCCGCGGCGATGCCACCGTATCTCACCACTCCTTGAACGTGGCCTACCGCGCCCGCATCGTGGGAGGAGCCTGGCGCCCGAACGCCGAGTCGACCGAGATGGCCTTCTACACCGCCGAAGACCTCCCGCCGGCTTCACAGATCGCCTACCCCAACCACCATCGCACCCTGATGGATTGGGCCACCTCGCGGCGACCAACCCGCGAGCGCCGGGGCTGAGGCCGCGCCAGCGGGCCTACGGCAGGCTGTGTTCGCCCTAAAATGATGGCGTGGACGGAGACGAAAAAATGACCAGAGATGACGTGATCGCGGCACTCGAAGAGATGGCCACCCTGCTGGAACTGGCAGGCGAAAACCCTTTCAAGGTGCGCGCCTTCCAGAACGGCGCGCGGGTGCTGGAATCGATCAGTGAACCACTGGCCGAGATGATCGCCAGCGGTGCTTTGCGCACGGTCAAGGGCATTGGCAGCGGACTGTTTCAGGACATCCGCTGCCTGGTGGAAACCGGTAGCCTGCCGGCGCTGGATGCGCTGCGCGCGCGCACGCCGGCGGGTCTGCTCGAAATGATGGAGCTGCCGGGGTTGGGCGTCAAAAAGGTACGCGCGTTGCACGACGGGCTGGGCATCGCGAGCGTCGGAGAGTTGGAGTACGCCATCTCCGAGAACCGCTTGCTGGAACTGTCGGGGTTTGGGCACAAGACCCAGGCCAAGCTGTCGGATGCCATCGTCTTCTGGAAACGCCATCGCGGGCAGCGCCTGCTGGCTGACGTGCTGGGTCCCGCCGAGCTACTGCTCAGCGCCATCGAACAACGGGTCACAGGACGTGCCACCCTGGTGGGCGACCTGCGACGGCGATGTGAAACGGTCGATCGCATCGAGATCTTGCTCTGCGGTGTGGACCCAGTTCAGGCGTCGCTGGCTCTGGGGGCTGTGCCCGGGCTGGAAGCCGCTGAAGGCGACTGGGCCTACCACGGGATGCCCGTGTACGTTCACCATGCTTCACCTTCTGAGGAAGGCCTTGCCTTGCTCTTCCAAACCGGCAGTGCAGGCTTTCTGGTCGAACTGGTCGAGCTCGCACGCGCACAGGGTTTTCACCTGTCACGAGAAGGCCTCCGGCAGGGCGATCGCCCCCTCGAGGCCCCCTCGGAAGCGCAGGTTTTCGAGACGCTCGGGCTCTGGCCGATGCCCCCCGAGACGCGGGAAACGGGCCGCCTGGCCGACTGGTCTCGCCAGGTGCCTTCCCCCCAACTGGTCGTGCTCTCGGATATCCAGGGGGCCTTTCACCTTCACAGCCACTACAGTGACGGCAGCGCGACGCTGGCGGAACTGGTCCATCGGGCCAGGGCAATGGGCTGGCGCTATCTCGGCATTTCCGATCACAGTGAAACCGCCGTCTATGCGCGAGGCCTGCGACGCGAGCGCGTGGCTGAACAACTGGCGGAAATCAATGGCTTGCGGGAGACATTCCCGGATATTGTGATCTTCTCGGGCATCGAAGCCGATATCCTGGCGGACGGGGATCTCGACTACGATGACGAGACCTTGAGCCGCTTCGACTTCGTGATTGGCTCGGTGCACGCGCGTCACGGCCAGGATGGCGACACGATGACGAAACGCCTGGTGAAGGCCCTCGCCCACCCTCGTTTGACCATGCTCGGCCACCTGAGTGGTCGTTTGCTGCTGGCGCGGGAGGCCAGCGCCATCGACATGGAAGCGGTGTTGACCGCCGCCGCCCAACACCGCAAGGTGATCGAATTGAACGCCAACCCGCATCGACTGGATATCGATTGGCGCTGGCTGCCGCGCGCGCGGGAGCTGGGAATCCCGATCGCCATCAACCCGGACGCGCACAGCCTGGAAGGGATGTCGGACGTCCGCTGGGGCGTGGAGATGGCACGCAAGGGGGGCCTCAACCGAGCCCAGGTCTGGAACACTCGCCCGGCCGAGGCCATCGAAGCGGAGCTCCGGGAATGAGGGACGGGCCGCGATTGAAAATTTGATCAGGTTTGGCGACTGTGACGCTTGAACTGAGATTAAGCGTTTGTTATTATAAAAATAAGGACGGTCTGCCCACGATGGCCAGACCACTCACATTCGTGAGACGCCCCAAGCCCCACAGAGGGGGCTGAAAGTTCCAGTTGGCCTCGTTCGACCGAATTCTCAATGAGGAGGATCCGATGCTCTCGACGTTGAAAACCGCTGCCCCTTGCGTGTGCCCCAGTTGCGCGGCCTTTACGGTCTCGATGCCTGGCGGTCAAGGGGATTACTGCCCCGGCTGTTTCACGGTGGTCAAGCGCTACCGTGGCGTGAAGCTGGTGCAGCCCAACGCGTTCCGTAGCGAACACGCACGCGCCTGATTGGCGGCTGGGGGAAGCCCCATCGTCGCCCACGCTGACAGACTTTACTCGCCACGGCCCGTTGGGCCGTGGCTTTCTGTTGCGGCCTCACGAGCCTTCACGCCCGATTTGCTTCTCTGCTGGTTTTGACGCCGGTCGCTCGGCTTTGTACCATGGATCACACAAGCCGCAGTGGGGATCACCGTGACCGAGTTTCGAAAGCGCGAGGACATCGCCCGAGAAATTGACCTTCTGAACCGTTGGTCCTCCCAGGGAGCGCCCGAGATGGACCAACTCGGTGACAGCCTCCGGCGCCTGGTGAAAAGCGTCGACCCCAGCATGGTCCCGAAGGTCGAGGGCCGCAAGCCCGCCGCCGCTCCGGGGCCGGAAGCTCCCCCAGAAGCCGTCCCCCCTCCCCGCGCCGAGAGCGTCCCGGAGAGGCCCGCCTCCCCGGAGGGGGCCCCCACGGCTCCCGGTGGGGAGGGCGTCGCCCCTCCTCCACCAACACCCCCTTCGGCCCCGACGGAACAGCCCGTCTCGCCTTCCACGTCGGCGGCTCCCCCACCGCCAGAGGACATTCCTGCCTTCGTCCGGCCGCCCGTCACGCCCGCGCGGCAGCGGGACGGAGAGGAAGACCAGGCCTTCCCGAGTTTTCTGCTGCGGAATGGTGGGGCTGAACCGCTCTTCGGTGGAGAAGCCCTGCCCAGCGGACTGGCGGGGCTGCCCCCGGGTGACGACGAACAGCCCAGAGGTCGGCCCTGGCTCAAGCTCGTCCTGGCGCTGGCGCTGCTGGCTGGAGGCGCGGCGGTGCTCTTCGCAAAGGACCCCTTCCGCTGGCGGGTGGTGGAGCCGCGGGACGATAGGGACCAGGCATCTCCTGGCGAGCCCACCGAGCCGCCGCCCACGCCGTCCGCTCCCCAAACGGAAGCGCCGACGGAGCCGCCCACGGAGAAACCAGCAACCGCTCCCCCCTCGCCCTGGCTGGAGCAAACGCCGGTGCCCACGCCTGTCCCCGCGGCAGCCGGGCCGACCACGCCCGCTCACGTGCCGCCAACCCATGCCGCAAGTCCCGGCGGGGCCGAGATTTCGCCGCCGGCATCCGTCCCCCCTCGTCCGCACGCCGCTCGCCCCTCGCCACTTGGTCATTTGCGTCCTCCTACCCCCAGGGTGAGGGTCCAGCCGCGGGTCAAAGAATACGTGGTGCATCAGGGGGATAGCCTCTCGCTGATCGCCCTGCGGGAATACGGCGATCTGGAACGCTGGACCCAGATTTACGAACTCAACGCGGCCTCGATTCACGACCCTGACCTGATTCGCCCGGGCCAGGTCGTCCACTTGCCTGCGGCAGAGCCCGCCGAGGGCGAGACGCCCACGCCGACATCGCTTGGTCAAGGGGCCGCGGTAACGCCTTCCGCCAGACAAGCCCCCGCAGCGGGCGAGGAGCGGATGCTGACCACCCGCCCGGGTGATACGCTGCGCGCCGTGGCGGCACGCCACCTGGGCGATCCCGAGCGCTGGCGCGAGATTTGGGCCCTGAATCAGGACCGGCTGCTGGCCCAGACCGTGTTACCTCCCCATACGTCCCTGAGAATGCCCCCCAGCGCGCGCGCCGCCGAAACCCTGCTGCCGGGCCAGGCCGGTTATGAGGCCCCGGTCGCCCACTACCACACGGTTCAGCCCGGAGAGTCACTCTCGCTGCTGGCCCGCCGCTATCTCGGTTCGGCGGAGCGGTGGCAAGAACTCTATCAACTGAATCGGCACAAGATTGCCAATCCGAGCTGGCTCTACGCCGGACAGATCATCGCGATCCCGGCGACGCGACGGCACCATGCCCTCAAGTACGTGGTGCGCGCAGGGGACACCCTCTGGGCGATCGCCGCGACCCACCTCGGCGATCCCTTCCGCTGGCCGGAACTCTATCGGGCCAATCGCGACCGGATCAGCAATCCCCATTGGATTTATCCCGGCCAGGCCTTCCGTCTGCCACAGCCCTGAAAGCCTGATTGCGGCGGTCAGGGAAGTGGAGGACCGCTGGTCTGGCCCGCCGTGGCCACGAGCAAGGCCAGTTTCCGCTCCCTCGAGAGCCGCTTGAAATGCCACTCGGCGGCCATCGCGGCGCGCTTGGAGTCATAGGCCCAGCCGGCCAGCAAGCGGACGGGCAGGCGGGAACGGGTGTAACGCGCGCCCTTGCCCGCCTGATGGACCGCCAGACGCCGCGCGACATCCGTGGTGTAGCCGGTGTACAGCGTCCCGTCGGCACACAGCAGCACGTACATCCAATGCATCGACGTCAGGCCAGCGCCTCAGCCGGCATCCAGGGGCGCAAGCGTCCTCCAGAACGGGCCAGACAGGCATCGGCGCCGTCGGCATCGACATTCTGATGGTGCATCACCACGGCGCGTTTCACCCGCCCGGCTGCAGCGTCGAGCAGGACAGCCGCCGCCTCTGAAGTCAGCCCGGTCAACCGGACCACCAGCAACTCGGCACGCTTGCGCAACTTCTGATTGGAGATCGTGACATCGACCATCAGGTTGTCGTAGACCTTGCCCAGCGCCACCATCGTCAGCGTGCTGAGCATGTTCAGCACCAGCTTGGTGGCCGTCCCGGCCTTCAGACGGGTGGAGCCGGCCACGATTTCAGGACCGGTCGGAATCACCACCAGATGGTCCAACTCAGCCCCCGCCGCCGGCTGTGGGTTGCACGTCAGCAAGGCCGCGACCGCCCCGCAGGTGCGCGCCAGTTCCAGGGCCCCCCTGACATAAGGGGCCCCACCATTCGCGCTGATGCCGACCACCACGTCCCCCGCCCGCAGGCCCCGGTCGCGCAGGTCCTGGGCACCAGCACGGGCATCGTCTTCGGCCCCCTCCACCGCCTGTCGAAGGGCAATGTCGCCCCCGGCCATCACCGCCTGCACCCACTCCGGAGGCGTGGAAAAGGTAGGGGGACACTCGCTGGCGTCCAGCACGCCGAGGCGACCGCTCGTGCCCGCGCCCACGTAGAAAAGTCGGCCGCCTGCGCGCATGGCCGCCACCGTGGAGTCCACCAGCGCGGCGATCGCCGGTGTCGCCTCCCCTACGGCCCGCACCGCATCCCAATCCTGAGCGTGCATGACGGCCACGGCCTCGCGGGCGTTGAGGGTATCCAGTCCCCGGCTGGCCGGATTGACCGACTCGGTCGCCACCCCGGTCACCCCGATGGGAAGGGTCGGGCCGAGGATCAGACGGCGATAATTGCGACCTGGCGCCACCACGCCAAGCACCCAGGGCTCTCGGGCCCCGGTGGCTGCGGGCACGACATTTGGCTCGCCCGCCACGGTTTGATAGGCCAGCAGCGCGAAGGCCCAGGCCTCCTTGAAATCCGGATCGACCCCCAGCACGGCAACGCTATCGAGGCTGGCCGGCGCCAGCCGCTGGCGCAGCATGGACAGCAGGGTCCGATTGGCGGCACCGCCTCCGCTCACAAACACGCCGAGGTCGGCCAGCTGGGCCGGGACGTGCCGACGCACGGCCTCCGCCACCGATTCCGCCGTGTAAGCCGTGACGGTCGCCAGCAGATCCGCTTCACCAAGACCTTCCTGAGCCGCATCGGACAGCAAGCCAGCCAGGAATGTTGCCCCGTAATGTTCACGGCCCGTGGACTTGGGCGGTGGCAGGGCCAGGAAAGCGTCGCGGGCGAGCCAACGCGCCAGCAGGGCCTCGTGGACCCGGCCTTCGGCGGCCCCACGACCGTCTTCGTCGAACCGCCTGGCCCCGCCTGACAGGTGCTGGACCAGCGCATCCAGCACCATGTTGGCGGGTCCCGTGTCGCAGGCCAACAGCGAAGCCTCCGCCCCTTGAGGCGGCACCCACGTGATGTTGGCGATGCCCCCCAGGTTCAGAAAAACCGCGCCGCCCGGTCGCAAGGCCCGAGGGTGACTCGCCAGCAGGCGATCGACGTACGGCACCAGAGGTGCCCCTTGCCCCCCCAGGCAGACATCCGCCACGCGAAAGTCAGAGACGGTCGTGACGCCCGTCAATGCCGCCAACACAGCGCCGTGGCCAAGCTGCCAGGTGAATGGCGAGCCAGCGCTCGGCGCATGCCAGATGGTCTGCCCGTGGGAGGCGACCAGGTCAAGGGCCGCCAGCGGCAGACCCGCTGAGCCGACACACGCTTCCACCGCGAGCACCAGTTGGCGGCTGAAGTCCGCGTTCAAACGGGCCCAATCGGCGGCCGGCATCGGCTGCCCCCGCACGGCCCGTTCGAGTTCCCCCCGCAACGACTCCGGCAGCGCCAGCGATTGCGTCGCCTGGACCTCCCAACGCAATCGCTCCCCGACCCCTTCGACCTCGACCAGACAGGCGTCGAGCCCATCCAGGGAAGTACCGGACATCAATCCAACGATGCGCATGGGGGCAGGACTCCAGGGGACAACAGGCTTGCACGAGCAAGCGCCCTTTTTGGACTTTCACGCGGAAGATGGTGTAGATTATGCACGATTCGTCGCGTCAGCGCCCGAATTGCGCCGGTTCCCGCCGCCGCCCCCCCCTCTCCCCGAGGAACCTCCGGTGCGCATCGCGCCTTCCCAGCTCACCATCCGTGAACTCATCGGCCAGCTGATGATGCCGAAACTCCCCGACACGGCGGAGTTGCGGGACCCGGCAGTGTGGCAACGCGTGGTGGACGACCAGGCCAAATTCAGCTTCGGCGGCTACATCGTGTTTCGGGGCGACCGCACGGAAACCCCACCGATGCTGGCTGAGCTTCAGGAACTCAGCGACTTGCCGCTGCTGATCGGCGCAGACCTCGAGCGCGGCGCGGGACAGCAATTCACGTCGGCCACGAATTTCCCCCATGCGATGGCGCTGGGTGCCGCACGGGACCCTGACCTGGCTTATCAGCAAGGGGCCATCACCGCCTTGGAGGCCCGTCGAATCGGGGTCCACTGGATCTTTGCGCCCTGCCTGGACCTGGTCAACCTGCCGGCCAACCCCATCATCAATGTGCGGGGCATCAGCGACTCGCCGCGCACCACCGGCAAATTGGGCGCCGCATTCATCTTGGGCGTGCAGCGTCATCGGGCGATCGCCTGCGCCAAGCACTTCCCTGGCCACGGCCAGACCAGCGTGGACTCACACGAGGAATTGCCGGAACTCAACATTTCGCGGCACCGGATGGAACACGAAGACCTCGTGCCCTTTCGTCACGCCATCGAGGCCGGTGTGCAATCGATCATGGTGGGGCACCTGGCCGTTCCAGCCTTGGACGAGACGGGCTTGCCTGCCACCATGTCCAAGCGCATCGTGACCGACCTGCTGCGCGAGCAGATGGGCTTCCGCGGCCTGATCATCACGGATGCGCTCGACATGGGGGCGATCACCCGTCGATTTGACCCAGGCCTGGCCGCCGTGCGCGCCTTGCAAGCCGGCGTCGACGTGCTGCTGATGCCGCCTGACCCGGATGCGGTGGTCGCCGCGGTGCTACGTGCGCTGGAGGAGGGCGGCCTGACCAAGCATCGCCTGCTTGAGTCGGTGGAACGCATTGACCAGGCCCGGCTCGAACTGGGGCTGTGGCGCTACGACGACGAGTACGACCCGGTCCCCAGCACCGAATGGCACGACTACGCGCCTGCCGTGGCCGCGATCGCCGACGCCGCGTTGACCCTGGTTGACGATGAGCAGAACCTCTTGCCGCTGAAGCCGGGCACTTCGGTCTGTACCTTGGTCCTGGATGATGACGACGACGCCGATCTACAACGCACCTGGCGAGAGGTTCTGCGGGAACTGGGCGACCAGACGGCGGACGTCAAGGTGGCCACGCTGACCGCCCAATCGGATGAGGCCACGATCGAGGCCGCCTGTGCCGAGGCCGCCAAGCACGAGGTGGTGGTGGTGCCGGTCTTCATGTGGGTGCGGGCCTGGAAGAACCGCGTCAGTCTGCCCGCCTTGCTCTCGACCGTGCCGCGACGCCTGGCGGAGGCCGGTGCCAAGGTGGTCCTGCTGTCCTTTACCAGCCCCTTCTTGCGGGACGAGATGCCTGAGGCGGACGCTTACATCTGTGCCTACTCGCCCAATACCCACTGTCAGCGAGCCGCCGTCCAAGCCCTCTGGGGCCGTGCCCGGCTGCCAGGCCGCCTGCCGGTGGCCCCACTCGGGTCGTCACGCTGACCCCCGGGGCGCACTGGCCAAGTCCAGCACACAGGCCTATAATTGAGTTGTATGGCCGTGCGGGCGCTTGTGCCCGTCTTTCCCTCAACGGCCCTCAGGCGCATCACGCGCCCCCACCATGAGCCCATCGAACCGACGTCAAGGCCGCCGCCGGGGGCCTGGAATCAAAGAATACCTGCTGGCCCTGGTCGTCACCATTGCGACCGGCCTGGCCGTTGGCGTGCTGGTGGGGGAAGCGTATGCGCCCAGTCCGGCGGTGGATGCCACAGACCCCACCGCTTCAGAGTCCAGCGCCCCATCGCTCGGTTCCTCGTTCTCCTTTTCGCCCCGCCTGACCGATGCCATGAACGTGCTGGTCATGGCCACCGACGTGAACTATACGGTGCGTGGTGGGCGACGCGTCATGGGGCTGACGGGCAACACCGATACGATGATTCTGGCGCGCTTCGACCCGGCCGGCGAACAGGTGCGCGCGCTGTCGATTCCACGCGACACCCGCGTGCCCATTCCAGGCCACGGCATCTTCAAGATCAACGCGGCCAATCCCTACGGGGGCCCCGTGCTCGCCGCCCAGGTGGTGGCCGATTTCCTGGGTGTGCAGGTGGATCGCTACGTCCTGCTGAACACGCGCGCGGTGGTCCAGATTGTCGATGCCCTCGGAGGCATCGAGATCTTCGTGCCCAAGCGGCTGTATTACAACGACTGGGCTGGGAACCTGCATATCAACGTCCAGAAAGGCTGGAACACCCTGGATGGCCGTCAGGCGCACGACTTTCTGCGTTTTCGGCACGACGAACTGGGTGACATCGGCCGGGTGCAGCGGCAGCAAGCCTTTGTCCAGGCCGTCCTGAAAAAGATGCTGATGCCGGCCAACCTGCTGAAAACGCCGGAATTGCTGGCCGTGGCCAAGGAGAACCTGGAAACGAACCTGAGCAACGAAGAATTGCTGAAACTGGTGACTTTGAGCAAGGATCTGGATCGCGAACGGGTGCAGATGGCGATGGTGCCAGGTGTGGCCACGAGCATCGACGGCGTGAGTTACTGGGTGGCCAACGAGAATGCCACGCGCCGGATGGTCAGCAGTTTTCTGATTGCCGACGCCGCTGCCGAAGCCCTCCCGCCGCGGATGTATCGGGTGGCCATCCGAGACGGGGTGGGTGACCGCACCGGCACCCGCACCATGAAACGGGAGATCCTGGGTCTCGGCTATGGGCGCATCGACATGGATGGACTGGCCCCGCAACTGGGCCTGGCGGAGACCCAGATCATCGCTCAGAATGCGGACCTGCCGGGGGCCAAGCAGCTGGCTGAGTCCCTGGGGGTGGGCAAGGTGGTCATGGCGGCGACGGGGAACATCTACGCGGATTACACGGTGGTGATTGGACGCGACTGGATTCAGCGACAGGCTGCCGAGTCCAGCACACAAGGGCGCCGCTGATGCGGGCCCGGCGGGCTGCCCTCGCCGCAGGCCGGGCGAAGGAAGGAATCCGGATGCCCCCCGCCTTGGCCTTGACCCTGGCGGGTCTGCTCGCCTTCACGTCGCCGGTCGCGGCAGCCGAGGAGACCGTCGCTCTGAGCCTCGAGGAGGCTGAAGCCCTCAAGACCAGCCTGATCGAAGCGAAGCCGAACCTGGCCTCCGTGGCACTAGCGGCCTTTGTCTTCCCCGGGTCGGTGCAGTTGCAACTGGGCCATCCCGACCGAGCCCTGCTGCTCTGGGGAAGCTACCTGACGGCCTACACGCTGACCCATTCTCTGATTCCGGCTCAGGCCACCTGGGGAGGCCAGAAAATCACGGACTGGTTGGTCTTAGGGAGTTTTCTGAGCGTGTCGGGGGTGAGCCTTGCCGATGCCTACGGCCTGGCCCAGGCGCGTCGGCAACGATGCGACGCCTTGCTGAACCGGCTGACCGATCTGACCGAACCCCTGGACCCGGAAGCCCTGCGTCCCCTGTCCAGAGGACCGAACCCGAGTCAGAGCCCAGCCTCGCCCTGATAGAGACGGTCCGTTCAACGCACCACGCCTGGCAAGAACTTGTAGACCTTCTTCTTGCCCTGGTCGACCACATAAATGCGGCCCCCGGCATCCACCGTGGCGGCCACCGGCTTGTCGAAGACGCCTTGCCCGACATTGCCGATCAGGTTACCGAGGCCGTCATAGACGTACACCTGCTGCGCTCCCTGATCGACCACCACCACGTGCCCATTGCGGGGGTCGACGGCCAGATCCACGGCCTCACGGAAGGCGGCAGACCCATCTGGGCCCCCGGCCCCGAATTCCATCACGGTCTGGCCCTCGGCGTTGACCTTGACGACCTTTTGAGCGGAAATGGCCCACCAGCCATCCTTGGCCGCAGCCACGGCACGACAAGCCTCCAGGTTTCCGATCGGCTGGGCCCCTTCGCCATCCGGGCTGAGGCGGAACAATCCACCAGGCCCGGCCAGGACCAGATTGCCTTGCGCATCCAAGGCGATGTCGGTCGCCTCCTCGCTCAGTTCGCTTTGCTTGTCCTTGTTGCCCTTGCTGTCGAAGCGCCACAAACGCTTGTCTCCGTCAATCACGACCACACGACCCGACGCATCCAACGTCAGGGCGCGCACACTGTCTTTCATCTGCGCCAGCCCGAGCCACCGACTGTAATCGCCGAACTTGCCCTGAAAGGTTCCGGCCTCAGCGTCGTACTGACGAATCACCCCGGTCTTCACCAGGGAGGCCACGTTGCGGTCGAGCACCAGCACGGCCGCCCCACGCGCGGCCACTCCGACAGGGAAAAGCAGAGGGGCAGGCGCTTCTCCGCTGCGCCCCATTTCCTTCTCGAGAATGTACGAAACCCGCGTGATGCCGGACGCCCCGTTGCCAGGCACCATGAAGATGGTCGGTACGTCGGCGGGCTGCCCAGGCATGACCAGGCTGCCGGCAGGTCCCATCTGAACCAATCCGCTGCCCATGGCCTGGAAGGTATAGTTGCCGGCCGTCAGGCCATTGATCTGGAAACGGCCCGCTGCATCCGTGGTGCCTCGAAAGCCACCCGGTTCTGCTACCACCGTGACACCCGCCAGCGGGGCCTGGTTGGTCTGGCTCAGCACCTGCCCTTGCGCCGCGCCCACCCCGGTCAACGCCACGGGAGCCGAAGACAACGCGCTGCGCGCTGGAGTGGCCCCGGAAGACAGTGGGGCGGCGGCTCGTTTGGCCGTCGACGGCGTCAGGCGAGGCGCCTGGGTGCTCGTCACGCGGCCACAGCCCGTTGCCGTGAGCAACGCGACGGTCAGCAAGCAGGAAGCAATACGCAGGGCAGTCATCAACTCACTCCAGGGGCCACCCTCTCTATCGCCGCGGGCCGGAGGCGCCTTGCCAGCTGAAGATTGTGAGCGAATTAAAACTGCTAGAAGTTTGCCTTAAACGTGAATGGCGCGCCCCAGCGCCCCCAGCACCGCCTCGTGCAGGGCCTCAGAGAGGGTCGGGTGCGCGTGGACAGCCAGTTCCAGCTCATCTGCGGTGGCCTCGGCCGCCCGTGCCAGGCCGAACTCAGGCAAAAGTTCCGTCACGTCCGGGCCGACCATATGGATCCCCAGCAACTCGCCGTGGCGCGCCTCGACCACCACCTTGACCTGTCCCGTGGCATCTCCGAGGGCCAGGGCCTTGCCATTGGCGCCCAAGGGAAACCGCCCGATGCGGACCTCCAGTCCACGGGCCTGGGCCTGGGCTTCCGTGAGGCCCAGACTCGCGACCTGCGGATGGCAGTAGGTACAGCGCGGCATGTCTTCGTAGCGCAGCGGTTGCGGGTGGTGACCGGCGATCGCCTCGGCCGCCACCACGCCCTGGGCCGACGCCACGTGGGCCAGACCCGACAGGCCGTTGCAGTCGCCGATCGCCCAGAGGCCGGGCACGCTGGTGCGCATCTGCGCATCCACGGAGATGAAGCCCCGTTCCAGCTTCACCCCCAGCGCTTCGAGGCCGAGACCTTCCGTGTTCGGAGTGATGCCCAGCGCCACCAGCATCCGCTCGGCTTCAATTTCTCGTGCGCCGGCCGGGGTGCTGACCCTTACCTTGACTCCGTTTGAGGTGAGTTCATGACCCTCGAAGCGGCTGCCGAGCAACAACTCGTAACCGTGCGCGCGATAGGCCTTCTCCAGCACCTCACTGCTCTCGGGATCTTCATTGGGCAGCAGGTGGTTCTGCATCTCGACCAGGGTCACCTTGGCCCCATAGCTGCCATAGACATACGCGAATTCGCAGCCGATCGCGCCCCCTCCGAGAATCACGATCGAGGCGGGCGCCTGGCGGTTCTCCAGCAAGGCCGCGCGGCTGGTTACCACGCGCTGTCCGTCCGCCGTCATGCCAGGCAGCAAGCGCGGCCGCGCCCCCACCGCCACGATCACGTGCTCGGCCTCCAGCACCTCGCCGCCGACCTGCACGCGACCAGGTGCCAGCAGGCGGCCCTCTCCCTGCACCACCCGAATGGCGTTCTTCTTCATCAGATACTGGATGCCACGCACCAGCTTGTCGGCCACCTGCCGGGAGCGGTCGAAGGCCGCGCCGTAATCGGCCGAGAGCCCTTCGATGGTCACACCCCAGTCACGTGCGTGGCGAAAAAGATTGAGCACCTCGGCATTGCGCAGCAGGGCCTTGGTGGGGATGCAGCCCCAGTTGAGACAGACACCGCCCAACCACTCCCGCTCCACCAAGGTGACCTTCAAGCCCAGTTGCGCCGCCCGGATGGCCGCCACATAGCCACCCGGTCCTCCCCCGATGATGATCACGCTCGACACGTCACTTGCACTCCCTGAAACCGGTCACACCGCGAGGCGCCCTGCCGGAAGGCGGGCGCCCACGGGGATGCCGTCACACCAACAACTGAAGCGGATGTTCGAGCAGACGCTTCACTTCCGCTGCGAACTGAGCGGAGACGGCGCCATCGGTGATGCGGTGGTCCGCCGAGACGGTGAATCGCATCACCTGGCCCACGGCCAGCGCGCCCTCTCGCACCACCGGTTCGGCTTGAACCGCCCCCACGGCGATCGCCGCACTCTGCGGCGGCGTCACGATGGCCGTGAAAGCCTCGACGCCAAACATGCCCAGGTTGCTGACGGTGAAAGTCCCACGCCCATATTCGTCCGGCGCCAGCTGGCCATTCTTGGCGCGCTGGGCTTTTTCCCGAATTTCTCGCCCGATCGCCCCGACCGACTTGAGATCGGCATCGTGGATGTCCGGCGCAATCAGGCCATCAGGCAAGGCCACGGCCACGCTGATGGCCACGCCGGCCGGGTGGAAGATCGCATCCTCGTCCCAGCGAGCATTCAGGAGGGGTTGCTTGCGCAGCGCCACCGCACAGGCCTTGACCACCAAGTCATTGACTGAAATGCGATCCGCCTTCTCAAGCCCCGCGTTGATCTGCTCTCGCAGGGCCATGGCTGCGTCCATGGAAACGGCCATCGTCACGTAGAAATGGGGAATCGGTGACATCGACTCGACCATGCGCCGGGCGATCGCCTTGCGCATGCCCGTCAGCGGCTCCCGGCGTCCCGGCAGTCCGACGGGCGGCGCAGGCTGGGAAACGGACGGGGCGACCGACGCGACCGACGGGGCAGGCGCCCCGGCAACAGCGGCGGGAGCAGCCGCCAGAGCCGCCTCGACATCACGGCGCACGATGCGACCCGCAGGCCCCGTTCCCACCACAGAACCCAGATCAAGGCCCCGCTCGCGTGCCACCTTGCGCGCCAGGGGAGACGCGAATCGACGCGCGCCGGCATCCTGCGGCGCCGATGTGGGAGCCGGGGCAGCAACCGAGGCCAAGGGGGCTCCGGTGGGGGGCGCCGGCGGCGCAGGGGGCGAGGTCGGTGCGACAGGTGCAGCGGGGGCAACGGCCGGCGCGGCAGCCGCGGCGGCTGATGGCGCGACAGGCGCGGCCGAGGCGGCCACATCCGCCACTTTCTCACCGGGTTCCGCGATGACCCCGATCGGGGCGCCCACTTTGGCCATTTCTCCGGGTCCCACCAGCACCTTGGCGAGCGTCCCCGCAGCGAAGGCCTCGATCTCGATCGCGACCTTGTCGGTCTCGATCTCGGCCACCGCCTCCCCCTTGGCGACCGGCTCTCCCTCCGCTTTCAACCAGCGCAGGAGCTTGCCTTCTTCCATGTCGTAGCCCATTTTGGGCATCAAAATGTTACTTGCCATCGTCAACCTCCAGACGGATTCGCGAGTGCCGTGGGGGACGCCAATTCAGAGCGTCGCCCGACAGGCGGCGAGAATGTCCGCCTCGCTGGGGATGCAGAGCTTTTCCAGGTTCTTGGCGTAGGGCATCGGAACCTCCTTGCCCGCGACCCGCCCCACCGGCGCATCCAGCCAATCGAAGGCCTCTTCGGACACCCGGGCGGCAATCTCCCCCCCGATGCCCAGCGTGCGCCAGCCTTCTTCCACCACCACGCAGCGGCTGGTCTTCTTCACGGATTGGACCACCGTCGCCGTGTCGAGCGGACGCAGGGCGCGCATGTCGATGACCTCGACCGAGACGCCCTGTTGGGCCAAGGTCTCGGCCACATTGAGACAAGGCTTGAGCATGCTCGACCAGGCGACCAGCGTCACCTGGTCTCCCGCCCGTTTGATCTCGGCCCGGTCGAGCGGCACGGTGTAATCCCCTTCAGGAACCTCTCCCTTCTGACCGTACAGATTGGAGTGTTCGATGAACATGACGGGGTCAGCATCGCGGATGGCGGCCTTGAGCATGCCCTTTGCGTCGTAGGGGGTCGCCGGCATCACGACCTTGAGCCCCGGCACGTAGGCATACCAGTTCTCGAACGTCTGCGAGTGGGTGGCTGCCAGCATGCCGTAGCCGGAGGAGGTGCGAATCACCATCGGCACCGACCACTGGCCCCCGAACATGTGGCGCATCTTGGCCGCGTGGTTGACGATCTGGTCGATCGCGACCAGCGTGAAGTTGATGCTCATGATTTCCGCGATGGGGCGGGTGCCCCCCATCGCCGACCCGGCCGCCAGCCCGATGATACCGGCTTCAGCGATCGGGGTGTCGCGGACCCTCTCCGGGCCGAATTCATCGAACAGCCCCTTGGTGACGGCATAGGTGCCGCCATAAGCCGCGATGTTCTGCCCCAGAATCCAGACGGCAGGGTCGCGACGCATTTCCTCGGCGATGGCTTGACGCAGCGCCTCGCGGTACGTGATGACTGGCATGGATGGCCTCTCAAAAGGCCCTAGGCGCTGGCGCCAACGGGCGTGTAGATGTCGTCGAACAAGGTGGATTCATCGGGGAAGGGGCTCTCCAGCGCAAAGCGCGCGGCGGCTTCCACTTCCTCGGAGACCTCCCGTTCCAGCTGGTCGGCCGCACTCTGGCTCAGCACTTTGGCGCGTACCAGGCGGGCCTTGAAGGTCTGGATCGGGTCGCGTTGCTTCCAGGCCTCGACCTCCGCCTTCTCCCGGTACAGTTCCGGGTCCGCCATCGAATGGCCGCGGAAGCGGTAGGTCATCGCTTCAATAAAGAATGGTCCCCGGCCGGCCCGCGCGTGCGCCACCGCCGCGGAAACGACTTCGTGAACGTTTTCGACGTCCATGCCGTCGCAGCGTTCCGCCGGCATGCCATAAGCCCGCGCCTTCTCGACAATCTGTTGCATGGCGGAGTTCATCGCGATCGGCACGCCCATGCCGTACAGGTTGTTTTCACAGACGAACACGATCGGCAAGCGCCAGAGTTGAGCAAAGTTCATGGCTTCGTGGAACTCGCCGATGTCGGTGGCGGCATCCCCGAAGAAGCACATGGTGACCCCACCCGACTGACGGAACTGATGGGCGTGCGCAAGACCCACCGCCACCGGCAGGTGCCCCCCGACGATGGCATAGCCGCCCCACATCCGGCGCTTGATATCCGCCAGGTGCATCGAGCCGCCTCGCCCCTTGCAGACGCCGGTCGCGCGGCCACACAGTTCCGCCATCAAGGGAGCCGCCTCGATGCCCCGCGCGAGGGCGTGGCCGTGATCCCGGTAATGGGTCACCACGTCGTCGTCAGGCCCCAACGCGTGGATGGCGCCCACCGCCACGGCCTCTTCCCCGATGTAAAGGTGCAGGAAGCCGCCAATCTGGGCCCCCGCATACAGCTCGGCACACTTCTCTTCGAACTGCCGGATGAGCACCATCTGGCGGTACAGCTTGCGCCGCGATTCACGATCCATGACGAATCTCCTGAAGGCCCCGCCGCGACCGGATCCCACTTGTGGGGCCTGAGCAAGCGACAACTATACCACACAAGGCGCCGCGTTCAGCCCCCGAGTGGGAGGCGTGGGGGTCAGCAGGTGACCCCATCCTCCAGGCGTTGGTCGGAGTGTTCAGGGGTGGGGCGTCGCAGGGCGTCCTTCAGGGACCGCCACCGCCGCCGGCGTTGCCGGTCTCGTTGGCATGGCTGCCCGCCACGATCGCATCGTCCAGTTTCTTGCCGATGCCGTAGAGCAGCGTGACCTGGTTCTCCGCATCGCGACTGTACAGATACACGCCCCAATCCGTCGTGAGGGGCGTCCCATCCACGGGCAGTTGGCCGTTTCCGATGTAGGACCCCGGTCGCTTGGCGAAACCATCCTCGGTCGCCAGTTCTGTGGCCGAATTGATGACCACGGGCGCCCCGTTGGGCGCCGTGAATTCCTCCTGGACAATGGTCGACCAGGGGTTGGATGGCAGGCTTCCTCCCACCAGGTAGTTGGCCAGACCGATGGCACTGGGGGAGTAGGGCGCGGCCCCTCTGTCGGTGTCCTGCGCGTCCGGACTGCGAGGGAAGGAGCCATCGTTCTCGGCGGCGTACTGGACCAGCGCGGTGGCAACGGTTTTGACGTTCCCCTGCATGGCGGCGTTGCGCGCCTTGTCTTGAGAACTCTGGTAGGAGGGAATGGCAATGGCCGCCAAGGTCCCGACGATGGTGATGACCACGGCCATCTCGACCAAGCTGAAGCCAGGTCGCGCAGTCTTCCGTACCGAAGAGCGCCTCGCGCAGCCCGGACGCCGCTCGAGGGAAGGCACTTGGAGAGGGAGGCGGAGTAGGTGAGCCATAGGTAGATCGGGCCAATCCAACAACTGCTTCCACTGTACCCGAACCGCTCCGAAATTCACCCCTCACCGGCCCATCAGGGTGCTGTCAAGAGAGCGGCCATCGTCCGTGGACGCGGGGAGACGGGGGGCGCTGCACGCTGCGAGGGCCCTGCTATAATGCAGCCCATGACAGAACACTGGCCCAGTTTGGAAATCGAGACCCATCATGCGGTGCCAAGTGGGCGCTCGGTGCGACTTCGGCGCGCCCGGCCAGACGACGCCGAAGCCATCTGGCAACTGTATCATCGGGTCTACCAGGGCACCTATTCCCTGCCGATTGTGAACCTGCGCACCCAGCGGGAAGAGGCCCTGAGGGACCCAGCCTGTCTTTGGATCGTGGCGGAACACGAGGCGGGGCAACTGGTCAGTTCGGTCATTTTCCAGTTCGACCTGCGGGAACGACACGCCAAGGTCTTTGCAGCGGCCACCGAGCAGGCCTGGCGACGGGATGGCCTGGCGGAAGCCTCGATCCGGTTGGGTATCGAACACCTGATGTACCGGGAACCGCGTTGCTGCGACGTGATCTACGCGACGACCCGCACGCGCACCATGGGGCCCGACGCGCTGCTGCGCAAACTCGGCTTCATGAGCTTGGGCATCTTTCCCAATGTCCACCGGACCACGCACTATGAGACGCACGGGCTGAAGGCGCTGTTTCATCCGGACGCCTTCGGCGCCCGCCGACCCACGCCACGCTTGATCCCGGAGGTGGCCGGTTTCTACGAGATCGTGCGCGATTCCTACGAGCTGGAACCAGCTGAAATCACGCCCATCAGCGATCGGCTGCGCCTGCGTGTCGAACGCGGTGAGCTCGTGCCCGAGGCGCTGATGCGATGTCGCTCCCAAGGCTCACTGCTGATGGATTTTTTCCCATTCCATCAACCCACCCACCTGTTCATCGCCGACCACGGACAGGTCAAGGCCTTCGTCAACCACGACGGCAAGGACGGCCACGGGGTGCTGCGGGCCCTGGAAGTGGACCGGGCGGAGGTGCAGCACCTCACCCACGTGTTCGAGATGGTGTTCGAAACCGGGCGGAGCGTCGGCATCGACTACCTGGAGGTGCTGATCAGCGCCTACGAACCCACCCACCAGCGGGCGGCCCTGTCAGCCGAGTTTTTGCCCTGTGCCTACTTTCCCGGCATGGCCCACACCGGTGACCAGCGCAGCGATTACCTGATCTTTGCTCGCTCGACCCTGCCCTTGAACTTTTCGAACGTGCAACTGACCCCGCGCGACCGCAAATTCCTGGACGCCTATTTGATGAATACCGAATTCCGCAACCTGGTCGTGCAGATGCAAGACCCCGTCACGGATGAATGACGCGGTGGACGCCTTCGATCCGGTGGAGAGCTGGGAGCGAGAGGCTCGCGAGCGCTGGATCGACACCCGGCTGGGGGCCCTGCTCACGCGAGCCCGGCAGGCCCCCCTGTATCGCGCGCGCCTGGCCGATTGTCCCGCGGGGACGCCGCTGGGCCTGCCAACGCTGGCTCATCTCGCCCCCCTCGACAAGGCAACCTGGGTGGCCGCCAGCCCGCCCCGTTCCCACGAAGCCCTGACGGGGCCGCTGACCGACGCGCTGGTGTTTCGCAGTGGGGGAAGCACCGGCGACCCCAAGTTCTCGATCTACTCGCACGCGGAGTTCGCGGCGGCCATGCCGCTGTTCAGCCGCACGTATCGGGCGGCCGGTCTGGCTCCTGAGGACCGCGTCGCCAACCTGTTCGCCGCGGGCAGCCTGTACGCGTCATTCAAATTCGTGGATCGCCTGCTCGAAACGATGGGCTGTCTGAACTTCCCCTACACGGCCTCGGCGGACGCGGAGGTGGTGGCCGATGGCGTGACGCGCTTCGGGCTCAACGTGCTGGTGGGCTTTCCCTCGCGCCTGTTGCAGGTGATGCCGGCGATCGCTGCCCGCGGCGCCCGCATCGAGAAGATTTTCTATGCAGGCGAACACCTGCATCCGGAAGACCGCCAGCGCCTCGTGCGGGAACTGGGCGTGCGGGTGATCGCCTCCGCCGGCTACGGCGCGGTCGATTCCGGCTTGATGGGACACGCCTGCCCGGCCAGTCCGCCAGGCCACCACCACGTCTTGAGTGACCACGTCTGGCTGGAAATCGTCGATCCGGACCATGGCGGGCCCGTCGGCCCGGGAGAGCCTGGCGAGTTGCTGGTCACCAACCTCGATCGCCACCTGCAACCCGTGATCCGCTACCGGGTGGGTGACCGGGCGCGCTGGGTCGGTGCGGACTGCCCCTGTGGGCGCAAGACCCCGGTCTTCGACCTGCTCGGCCGCGCCGACGACGCCCTGCGCCTGGGATATGCCACGCTGACCCGGGCCGAGGCCCTGGCGGCCCTGGCCACGGTTGCCCCGGTGGGCCAGGCGGTGCAGCTGGTCAAACAGCGCCAGGCCGGACGAGAAGTCCTCTGCCTGCGGGTGGAGGTGCTGGAACCGGAGGCCGACCCGGGCCTGGCCGAGCGTCTGGCCGAGGCCTTGCTGCGCAGCAAACCGGACCTGGCCAGATTGATTGGAACCGGCAGCCTGGCCCCCGTGCGTGTGGAACTCTACCCGCAAAACGGCATTCCACGGGTCTCCGTGACCGGCAAGTTCCAGGGGGTGCGCGACGAGACCCTCGCCCAGGACGAGTAATTTAACGCCTTATTAACCATTGAAACCGGGCTTGGAACCGGCTTGGAACGTTTGGAACAGACCTCCCTCTTGTGGGCGCCGGGTGGCGCGGAGAGTGGAGGGAATGGGCATGTTCGGCAAGACCAAGTTCTGAGCGAATCGCGTCGGAAGCCGACGCACAGGCGGGTATCATGAGGGCCAGAGGAGCCCACGATGTCAGCGCCTGCCGCATCCACCCAACTGACCGCCTTGATGGCGGCCGCGGAACCTTACGAGCTTTCAGACAGCAAAGACGCCCTGTTCCTTGGGGCCATGCGCGAGGCGGTGCGCCATCACGCGGCAGCCAGCCCCTTCTACCAGGCCTTGTGTGCCCGCCACGGCTTCTCACCGGAGGCGCTCGTCGTGCCGGCAGACCTGGCCCAGGTGCCCTGGCTGTTCGTCAACACGCTCAAGCATCACGAGCTGCTCTCGGTGGCGCACGACGACGTGAAATTGACGCTGACGAGCAGCGGCACCACCGGACAGAAGAGTCAGATTTTCTTCGATGAGGGCTCGCTCGCCCGCGGGCTGGCCACGGTGGACCGCTGTTTCGAGGCCATGGGAATGGTGCAGCGCGACCAGCCCGTGAACTACCTGATCTTCGCGCACGACCCGGCTCACGCCAGCACGCGGGGCACGTCCTACACCGATCACTACATGACCGGTTTCACGGCCGTGCAGGCTTGCTGGTACGCGCTGCGCTGGAACCAAGAGGCCCAGGACTGGGCCTTCGATGTGGCACAGACCAATGCCCGTCTGGAGGCCTATGCCGAGGAAGGCTTGCCGGTCCGCATCATCGGCTTTCCGGCATTCCTGCACCGCCTGCTGGCGTGGCGACGCGAGCAAGGACTGCCGCCTCTGGCCCTGGGCCCCGCCAGCTGGGTGCTGACCGGTGGAGGGTGGAAGAAAAATGAGCAGGAGGCCATTCCCAAACAGGTCTTCCGCGCGGAGGTGGCCGCCGCCCTGGGCATTCCCGAAGCCAATCAGCGGGACGGCTACGGCCTGGTGGAACACGGCGTACCCTACCTGGAGTGCGCCGCGCATCGATTTCACGTGTCGCACTTCGCCCGGGCGATCGTGCGCGATGTCGAGACCCTGGCCCCACTCCCGGATGGGGAGGCCGGCTTTCTGAACCTGCTGACGCCCTACCTGCTTTCCATGCCCGCTATTTCTCTGCTGACCAGCGACCTGGCCATCCGCCGTCACGGCTGCCCGTGTGGCCGCAACACCGCCACGATCGAACTGCACGGCCGGCTCGGCACCAAGAAAAATAAGGGCTGCGCCATTCAGGCCACCCAGTTGCTCTCCTGAACCGGACCTGGCCGCTGCGACGGTACGTGCGAACCGGTCCCTCTCTCGCCTCCCCCCGCGAACCTCAGCCATCCCATCCCCCGAGGAAGCCCACCGTGTCTCGAACCCATCTGACCTTTGGTCGTCCTCTGAGTGGCCACCTCACCCCGGAGCGGGTGGCCGAGCTGTTGCGGGAAGCCCGAGCCGCTCGCGAGGCGGTGGCGGCCGTCCCGATCGAGGACGTGCTGGGCATCCTGGAACGCGTGGGGCAGCGCTTTGTACCTGGCGGCCCCCTGCACGGCAGCTTGCTGGAGGTTTTACCGGGTGAGATCGGCTTCTCTCGAGAGATGGTCGCCCTCGAACTCACCGGCCTGCACCTGGCGCTGACGCGCCCGTTTCTGGAAGGCAAGCTACGGGCGGAATGGGGCCGGGCCGATGCCGTCGACACCTGGCATCGCCGCGCGGGGTGTCCCCTGCTGCAACGGGCCGTCCCACGCGGGGTGGTGCTCCACGTGGCCAGCGGCAACGTCTCGACCACCGGCGTGCTGTCCGTGGTCGAGGGCCTGCTGGCGCGCAACGTCAACCTGCTCAAGGCCGCCAGCGCCGCCACCACCTTACCGCTGCGCTTTGCCGAGACGCTCCGGGACTGCGACCCGGAGGGCCTGCTGCGCTCCGCCCTGGCCGTCCTGAGCTGGAGCGGTGAGCGCGAGGCGCTGCACCCTCAATTTCTGCAGGAAGTGGACGCCGTCGTGGTCTGGGGGGGGGATGAGGTGGTAGCGACCTACCGTCAGTCCCTCGGCCCGCAGGCCCGCCTGATTGCCTATGGGCCCAAGGTGTCGATGGCGCTGCTCGGTGCAGACACCCTGCAAGGAGACGGTCTGCAGCAGGCCGCCGCGGAGGCCGCCCGAGACGTCGCGCTCTGGGATCAGAATGCCTGTTCCAGCGCTCAGGCGATCTACCTGGAGGACCCGGAAGGCGCGCTCACGCCGCGCTTCGTCGCGGCCCTGAGCGAGGCCCTGGATCGCCTGGCGGACGAGCTGCCGATGGGAACGCTCGATCTCCATGAGAAGGCCGAGATCACCAAGGAACGTGAACTGGCGATCGCCCGAGAACTGCTCGGTGGCCCCCGCTTGGTGGTACCGACCCGTCCCGGCAGGACCCAAAGCTGGACCATGCTGGTCGACCCCTCTCCCGAATTCGAGCTGTCACCGCTCTATCGCACGGTTGCCATCAAGCCGGTGCAAGACCTGGCGCTGGCGATTCCCCAGCTGGCACGCTGGCGGGCCTACTTGCAGACGGTCGGGCTGCGCGTGGCCCCCGCCCGTCTCGGGCCACTGGCTCAGGCGCTGCTGGCCGCCGGCGTGCATCGGGTGACACGCACGGGCGAAATGAGCGGCGGGGCGCCCGGAGAACCGCACGACGGCGTCTACGGCCTCGGCGAATTGGTGCGCTGGATATCGCTCGACCTCCCCGAGCGCACGCAATTTCCCGATGGGCATTTTCTGGTCACCCGGACACAGGCGGAACGCACCAGCTGGGCGCGACGGCGCCGTCTGGTGGAGAGCATTCTGCCGGACAGTCCTTACTGGCGGGACCGCCTGCCCGGGGTCCCGCTGAAGGACGAGACCGATTGGCTGGCCTTGCCTCAGCTGCGCAAGGCGGATCTGGTCGCCCACACCCCGCCGGCGGGAGATGCGCTGCTGACCTGTGCGCCGGCCCCTGAGGGCGGCGGGCACTGGCTGCGCACGGGCGGCAGCAGTGGTGACCCCAAGCTGTCCATCTACGGCTACGACGACTATGAGGCCGATATGGCGCGGGCCGCTCGGGGGGCCTGGATGGCCGGGCTCAGACCCGGGCAAAAGGTGGCCAATCTGTTCTTTGCAGGTGACCTCTACGGCTCCTTCCTGAGCCTCAACCGGGTGCTGGAGCTGGTGGGGGCCAACTCCTTCCCCCTGACGCATTTCGCCCCCATCGAGAGCGTCCTGACCTGCTTGCGGCAGTTCCAGATCGACACCGTCATGGGGCTGTCTACCTACGTGCAGGCCGTGTTGGCAGAGGTCGCCAAGGCGCCCGAGGGCATCACGATCCGGCAGGTCTACTACGCCGGGGAGCCCTTTCATGCCTCCGAACGCCAGCGTCTGCGCGAGACGCTGGGCATCACGCGGATCGCCTCGATCGGCTATGGCGGGGTGGATGCGGGCCCGATGGGCTATGCCTGTTCGCATTGCACCGGCAACGTCCACCACGTCCACGACGACCACGTCTATCTGGAGATTCTGGACCCGCAGACGGGACAGCCCTGCCCCGCCGGGAAGGTGGGCGAGGTGCTCATCACCAGCCTGAATCGACGGGTCATGCCGCTGTTGCGCTACCACGTGGGAGACCTGGCGCGCTGGCTGCCGGAACCCTGTGCCTGCGGTGCACAGGCCCCTCGCTTCGAACTCACCGGTCGGGTCGAGGACCTCGTCTCCGTGGCGGACGCGCGCCTGAATTACGGCGAAATTCAAGCGGTGGTGGCTGAACACGGGGCCTTTTCGGCCAGCCCGCAGTTGATTCTGGCGGATGACCCACGCGTGACGGTACGCGTGGAGAGCCTGGCGCCGAGGCCAGCGGAAGACCCTGTCATCGGTGCCCTGAAAAGCTCCCTGGAGGCGCGAGTTCCTGGCCTTGCCCCCCTGAACTGGTCGCTCGAAATCGTCCCCGCCGGGGGGCTTGAGCGCGTCGGGCGCACGGGCAAGGTCATTCGCGTGATCGACCGGCGGCAACCCTCGTGAGTGACGCGCCCGCTGACGCATCGCTGCTGCGCACCCCCGGTTTTCTGAAGTTGTGGCTGGCGCACACCGTCAGCCAGCTGGGCGATCGCCTGCATCAGCTGGCGCTGATGTGGTGGACCATGGTGCAAACCGGCTCGGTGGCACAGACCGGTGCCGTCTTGATCGCCTCGACCCTGCCGGCCGTCTTGCTGGGTCCGCTGGCCGGAACCCTGGCGGATCGGGTCGAACGGCGCAGGCTGATGGTGCTCTCGGACCTGGCGCGCGCCGGGGTGGTGGCGGCCCTGGCCTGGCTGGCCTGGCACGGGGCCCTGACCGTTCCCGTGGCCCTGCTGGCCAGTGCCTGCCTGTCCGCGCTGACCACCCTCTTCGCGCCCGCAGCCCTGGCCACCTTGCCGAGCGTCGTGTCGTCCTCGCAGGTGATGCGGGCCACCTCCTGGATGGAGAGCAGCCAGCATGGCGCGTCGTTGGCAGGCCCCGTGCTGGGTGGCCTGCTGGTGGCGGGAGCAGGCAGCGCGGGGGCCTTCGCCCTCAACGCCGGCAGTTTCTTGCTGTCAGGGCTGCTGCTGGCCGGTTTGCCTCGCCAGGGCCTCCCGCCGGGCCCCGCAGCCGAGTCCTTCCTGGCCGCCAGCCGGGGCGGGTTTCGCTTGCTGCGCCTGGACCCCACCGTGGCCGGTGTGCTGACGTGCTTTGCCACCGTCAACATCTTCACCATGCCGGTGATCCTGTTCATGCCCTATTTCGCGCGGGAGGTCTTTCAGGTCGGCGCAGCGGGACTGGGCTGGATGGAAGGTGCGCTGGGGCTGGGCATGCTGCTCGCCGCACTGGCCCTGGCCACCCGGCTGCGCGTCCGCCGACCGTTCCCGTGGGTGGCGGGTGGCATTGCCGGGGTGGCGCTGGCGATCGCCGCCATGGGGCAATGGCCCAGCTTTCCGCTGCATCTGGCCGCGCTGGCGCTGGCCGGCCTCTGCATGGGAGGGGTCAACGTCGTGACGATCGCCTGGTTCCAAGGGCGGATTCCACCGGCCGAAGCCGGCCGGTTCTTTGGTCTGATGACCAGCATCTGCAGCGGCCTGATCCCCCTGTCATACGGGGTCTACGGCATGCTGGCGGAGCATCTGGCGCCCGCTGCCCTGCTGCGCGTGAACGCCGTGGCGATCGGGGCCCTGGCCATCGCGCTGGCCTGGGTGCCGGGGTTTCGCCGGGCCGGTCAGGCGCCCAGCGCCGACGCCTGATCCGAGACCGCCGCGATGAAAGCCAAAACCCCGCCGAAGCGGGGTCGCGGGCTCAGAGAAAGACCGGGCTCAACGGCACCACAGCACCTTGCGGCACAGGCTGCGCAGGATCGTACGCACCTTCTTCCGCGTGTTCTTGAAGGCACGAGACACGGCGCGGTAAAGCTTGCTTTCCTGAATGGCGGAGAGCACCCGGTTGCGGCTGCCCACGCGGGCATTCCCCGCCCACTGGGCCGAAGGGCCGGCGGCTTGCTCTTCCAGGATGGTGACCTCGTCCAGGTCCATCGAGAGCGATTCAGCCTTGCGCACGCGGGCTTTGACCACCTGCTGATCCGGCGTCATCTCATCGAGTTCTTCCGTCAGCAGCTCCTCATATTCCTCGGCCTCGGCAGCCGTGACCTTCTTCATCTCCCCGCGCAACTCCTGTAGATCCTCGATCTCCTGCAGCAGGAAATCGTAGGCCGCATCGGAGTCCGTCCGCGCGATCTTGCGCACCATCTCACTGCGGGCGTTGATCGAGCGCCAGGCCGTCTCGTTGAACTCGGCGATGTAACGCTTGGCCCGGGCCTCCGCCTGCGCCCGCGTTTCCTTGCGGGCAGCGGCCTGCAGCTTGACCGCGGCCGGGGCGGCCGAAGCCTGCCGGGGCAGCGCTGGTGCGCCGGCGGTTCCGCAACCCGCCAGGCTTCCAAGCATCAAAGAGGCCGCCAACACGGGCGCCACGAGCAGACAACGAGACATCGGGGACCTCCACGCAAAGAGAAGTAAAGCTTAAGCATATATTATAAAAAGGTTAAGTACGTCAGTAAAGTGTTCACTCGGAAATTCTCGTGAGGAAGCACTGGCCGCGCCCGAAGGGCGATCCGCAGCTCACCAAGATGGCCCACTCCGGAGCTCAAACGGGCGCGCCCGCGCCCTCCGCGGAGACCGTTTGGCGCCGATCCAAGGCCAGGCAAAGGGCCAGAGTCGCGGCACCGACCAGCAAGACGACGCCCACCCCCAAGAAGGTGGGGCGAGCGCCGTGGGCATACCAGATCGGGGTCAGCAGCGCCCCGATCAGCGTGCCGAGGGTGCGGATGGCCGTCACAGCGCCGATCATCCGCCCACGCATCGCTTCCGGGGCCGCCTGCACCATCAACGTGTTGGCCGCAGGGTACGCGAAGGCAAATCCGACCCCTTCCAGCGCGCAAAAGGCCAACAAGGTCGACACATCCGCACAGAACGCATAAGAGCAGACCACGCACCCCGAGAACAGGGCGCCCCACAGCAACGGGCGGCCCCCACCGACGCGGTCAATCAGGCGCCCCGCAAACGGCCCCAGAAACAGCGACGGCACCGCGAACACCGTCCACGAAAACGACACATCCCAATCGCTGGCTCCCAGCGCGGCCATGAACAGGGGCCAGACGGTCAGGTAGGAACCGAGGGCAAAACCTGCGGCCGCGGCCCGGCAGGAAATGCCCACGAACAGGTAGGGGCGAACCGAGTGCCACAAACCCGGCCCTTTTCTCATCAAAGGCCCACCCGTCCGCGTCACGGTGCTCGCCTCTGTTGCCTCAGGCGGCTGCTCAGGTGCCTGGGAAGGCGTCCCCTGGGCCCCCGGCGGCACAGGGACGTCAGCCTCCCGCTTCGCTGGGACCGGGAGACGAAAGACCAGCGCCGTGCCGATCAGGCACATCACCGCCAGGCAAGCGAACAGCACCCCCATCCCCAAGGCCGTCTTGACGGCCCCACCGAACGCAGGCCCGAGCAGCAGACCGAGATTTTCCGCCACCGCGAGTTGGCTGATGCGCAGACCCCGCTCGGAAATGGGATAGCGGTCAGCCACGTAGGCGAGGGCCGCCGGCAAAAAGCAGGCCGCCGCGATGCCTTCGATGCCACGCAGGACAATGAAGCCCAACGCGGAGGGCCAGAGCAGGAACCCCAGCGAACAAGCGGCGTAGGTAAGCATACCCACCGCCATGAGCGGACGCCGCCCCAGCCAATCGGAGAGTCGCCCGGCCCCATAAAGAAACACCAGATTGGTCGCCAGGTAGGCCGCGGCCATCCAGCCGATGGCCTGCAGGTCGGCCCCCTGGTCCCTCGCGTAAAGCGGCAGCAGGGGAATGACCGAGGTCACCCCGAGCGAGGCCAGCAAGGTCAACCACCACACCAGCCCCTCGGGGCCAGGCGGCAGGGTGTTTCGGAGATAAGCGGCCAGTTGCCGAAGCGTTGCGGTCACAGCTTCGGCACCCAACCCACCGGGCAAGCTGCCAAGTCAGCCAGCCTCTCAGCGCCCGGGGCGCGATTTGACAGGAGGCGTCTTGCCGGGCGCCGGCGTGCGAGGTGCTGTCTGCGCGGGTTTCGGCGAGGCCGTTGAGTCATCGGATTCGGTGGCTGGCGCCTTCGTGTCGGGGGCATCCTCCGATTCCTCATCGTCCGAAACCCACATCGTGAGCATCACGCGAGGCCCGATGGCCGGGTCCACCCGCATCTGCGGCAATGGCACCGGATAGTGGACGGAAAGTTCCAAGGTGAGGTCCTTGCGCGGGTCAGGCGTGAATTGGAACCCGAGGTACGGCTCAAGCAAGAACCCGGCGCCGTTGTGAAACCGCAAGGTGCCCGCCTGGGCCGTATCGGCCACAATTTGGCGCAGCCACGCCAGTTCCAGCGCAGAGCCCAGGCGCACGGGGCCGAGTCTCAGGGACGCATCGACAGAGCCGCCGGCGGTCTCGAACACGTAGGTTCGGTCTGGCGACAAGGTCTGCGAGCGGGACACCAACCCCAGGCCGAAATCCGTGAACGGCGTCAGGGCCCCCCAACGATAGCGGAACGCGGAGGAGCCGTGGAGGGTGTCGAAGCGGGCGAGATTCCCGCTATCGGCCTGCGAGAAACCAAAGGACGCCCCGAAGGAGGAACTGGCCAGTGCCGGTGCGGCGACCGCGGCCTGCAAGGCCAGGGCCAGGCAGGTCGCTTGGAGAAGACGAGTCATAAGGAGAGGCACCCCCGGCAAAGAACAAGGACGACGACTCCGTTATACCCTCCCGAGGCAGCATTCCAGTCAAGCCTTGCCAGCCTCCAGGCCTGGACGGACCGGGACGCCATCCCGCATTTGACCCCTGAGGCGGAAGGTCAGATACTGATGAGGCTGCTCCCTGTCGAGGCCGTTTACTGATGCACACCGCCCCCATCCAGGACGACATCGTTGCCAAGCTTTACCGGGACATCACGTTCCTGGCCGGTGAGATTGCGGTCGACCGCTGTCGCACCCGGGTCTTGATGCGCCTCGTGAAAGAGCAACTGCAGCTGAGCGATGAGGCCCTCGACGACATGTTCCGGGAAGAAATCGGGGACCACCTGGAAGACTTCGTCCGCCGCATCACGGCGCCCATGGTGATGCAGGCCGAGGTCGACGAAACGGGTCCGGCCGGTTGCTGCGGCGGTAACTGAGCCGACCGGTCGGTCAGCTCGCCCCCTGCTCAGGTGGGCTGTGCCAGGGTCCCGGGCGCGTGTCGGACCTGATTTCGCCCCTCGTGTTTGGCCAGATAGAGGGCCGCATCGGCCCGTGCGATCAGGTCATCCGGGTCGCGGTCCTTGATGCCGAGTTCCGCCACCCCCAGGCTGGCGGTGACGGTGGGAATTGGACGCCCGCGCCCATCCAGGGGGGCCAAGGCTTCGATGGCCGCGCGGATGCGCTCGGCGAGCGCGGTGGCGCCGGCCAGGTCGGTGCGGGGCAGGGCGATCGCCAGTTCCTCGCCGCCGTAGCGCGCCACCGTGTCGTAACCCCGCGCCGCCTCCTTCACCACGCGCGAGACCTGTCGCAGGACCTCGTCACCGGTGGGATGGCCGAAATTGTCATTGATCCGCTTGAAATGATCGATGTCGATCAGCAACACGCTCAAGGGGGCCGCGTGGCGCCGAGCCTCGTGAAAGCGGGCCCACAGCTGTTCCTTGAAATACACGTGGGTGGCCAGTCCCGTCAGGCCATCCGTGACCGCGCGCTGCTGGGCATCCTTGTAACGCTGGGCCAAGGTGTCCATCTTGGAGCGACGGGTGCGCTCCGTCCGTTCGAGTAGCAACATCGCAATGGCCAGACCGGCCTCGCGCACGATGCGTTGGACCAACCAGCGTTCCCCGTTGGTGTAGGCCTTTCCATCCGCTCGCCCCGCCAGCATCAACAAGGCCACGGTGCCCCCGTGGGCGACGATCGGTTCCACCAGGCTGAGACCGTGGCGGGTGAACCAGTGGTCGAGATCAGCCGCCGCCGTGAGTTCCTCGGGCGTCATGTCAGGCGCGCCTCCGACCGCGGCGAGCCAGGCTCGTACCTGGTCATCGGAGAGCACATCGAAACTGCTGGGCAAGCCGATGCAGGCGGCCAGGTGATACACGCGACGCTCCGCATCCAGCAACCAAACGAACCCCTGCGTGGGACGCACCACCTGATGAAGCGTGCCAGCCACCAACGACGCCACCTGCTCGGCGTCGGTCGCAGCGTCCAGCGCCCGCGAGAGGCGTTCATCGGCGCGCAGGTGAGCCTGCGATGGCCCCAGAGTGGCCAGGCGTTTCCGCCCCACCACCTGAAACACCACAGCCGTGAGCAGCCCCGCTCCCACGGGGATCCAAGGGTCCGGCGCCTGCAAGGCCCCCAGCGTGGCCAGGCCCGCCGCATAGGTCCCCAAGAAACCGCCCGACCACAGGGCCAGCCGGGCCAGTGGGGCGGCCCGGCGACGCGCGGCGGGTGGAAGTGAGCGGGGACGGGGCATGCCCCCATCCTCGTCGCTGAAGAGGCGCCTCGCAAGTGCGAGGGTCACCTGCGCGCGGCGCTGGGCGTGTTAGGATGACGGGGCCGCGGCCCAAGCCAGAATCTCCGATGTACGCCGACCATATCACCATCAACCAAGCGCTGCGCCTGCGCATCGGCGAGGAGACGCTCAAAGGTCTCATCGTCAACATGGGGGCGGACGCGATGCTGGTGGCCAGCACCTCGCGTGAGAAGCCGGCCGCCGAACCTGGCACGCCCGTGCAAGGCGAGGTCTTCACGCCGGAGGGGCTGTATCACTTCACCTCCAAGCTGATCGGCGTTCAGATGATGCCCGTGATGGTGCTCATCCTGGAACGGCCACGCGCGATGCGACGGGTGCAACGCCGCCGAGAGGCTCGTTATGACGTCAGCATGCCGGGGTTGCTGATTTATATTTCGGCCGAACACACCATCAACGCACCGGTTGAAATTTCCAACATCAGCTTTGGAGGCGCCGAGATCTTGGCCCCGGATGCGCCGCCGGTCGGCATGCACAGTGTGCTCCTGATGCGTCAGGACGAGAACGAGATCAGTGCCATCGTGCGCGTGATCCATGCGGGCCCGATCGAAGGGGGGCAGCGAATCGGCGTCGCCTTCGTGGAGATGTCGCGCAAGGAAGTCGAATTCCTGCATCGCTTCATCGCCCTGCTCGCGGGAAGCGGTGAAACGCTGCACGGGCCTGTTTGACAGCCCCCCTCACATCTTGTAGACTCGCTTCGGCGGGACGTAGCGCAGCTTGGTAGCGCATCTGCTTTGGGAGCAGAGGG
The DNA here is from genome assembly GCA_035285325.1 of Candidatus Sericytochromatia bacterium. Lineage (NCBI taxonomy): Bacteria > Bacillati > Candidatus Sericytochromatia > Candidatus Sericytochromatia bacterium. The sequence goes on along the minus strand of JAYKJB010000056.1, from coordinate 167 downwards.
TCGCTGGTTCGAATCCAGTCGTCCCGACCATTCCACCGTTTCGCGGGAGTAACTCAATGGTAGAGTACCTGCCTTCCAAGCAGGTTGTTGCGGGTTCGAGTCCCGTCTCCCGCTCCATTTTGCGCCCGTAGCTCAGCTGGATAGAGCATCCGCCTTCTAAGCGGACG
>JAYKJB010000055.1 GCA_035285325.1 Candidatus Sericytochromatia bacterium | reverse complement strand
TGATCGTCTTGTTGTTGGTGTCGATGATCGTCTTGTTGTTGGTGTCGATGATCGTCTTGTTGTTGGTGTCGATGATCGTCTTGTTGTTGGTGTCGATGATCGTCTTGTTGTTGGTGTCGATGATCGTCCTGTTGTTGGTGTCGATGATGGGGGTCTGGAGCAAGCGCAGGCGGGCGGCCCCGGCGCCCATTCCGGTGTAGTCGGCGGGCACCCGCACGACCCCGCTCAGCGTGACCGTCGTTTCAGGCGACTGCACGGTTGGCCCCGCAACGCCCGCTGCCGTCGCAGGCTGCGTCGAGGCGGCGGTGTTCGGGCCGGCGGGCAGCGGGGGGGACACCAGCTGGATGCTGCACGCCAGCGAGGCCACGCAGGACAGACAGAGGGCAGAGAGAGCGACCAGACGCACGGGCAAGCTCCTGAACGGTCAAAGCGGCGGGGAGGGAGGAGGACCGCAGGCGCTCCCGAGGCGCGGCGCGGTGCCTTTTTCGTTCCCGGCGCGGGTGGGGTGTAAACGCAAGACCACCGGGCCTGTCGGCGGGGAGCGGACGCCTTACGTCAAAAAAATAACCAGGGATTAACCATTTCCAGGTCGCTTCGTAACTTCTCTGAAACCTGCGGCCGGGACATTCTCCTCGTCAGTTGCACCGAATGGCCCCACCGCCTGCCCGATAGATGACCCGAGGAGTTTGAAACCGATGCCAGACATCACCATCAACGGCCGCACCGTGAACTTCAGCTCGACCCGCCAGGTCTTTCCGGACGAGTTGAAGGCTGCCAAGCAGCAGATCAACCGCGACGGTCAGGACAACCTGATTTACCGGCAAGGACGCGACACCTTCGTCGCCAGCTCCGCCCGCAACGTCAACTTGCTGAACGTCGAAGCCGCCCAGTTCCTGAGCGGCGGCAGCCCGGCCCGCGTGGGGCAGACCCCGGTGCGCATCCTGGCCGTCAGTGACGAGTTGCTCTCGCCCCAGCAGCGCGCCGTCCGGATGGCTGAACAGTTCAACACCGAGAAGCGCATTCCGCTCGCCGAGCAGTCTTATCGCCGGGCGATCGCCCTCGCAACCACCGTCGGCGAAGCCCTCGACGTGGCCGCCTCGGCCGATGACCGCTTCTACATCCGCGTCCCGGACGAAGCCTATGCCAAGGCGATCAGCCTGGTCCGCACGATCGAGGAGGCGCGCGCCGTGGCCGCTCACGCCCAGCGCAACGGCTTCACCCGCCGCGCGACCCAGGCCAACCAGAAGGCTGTCTCGTTGCTCTGAGCCTCCTGCAGGCGCCGAAACCGCGCCGCTGCGATGCCCCCCGCGCCCCACGCTCCCGCGTCGGGGCGCTCAGTCTATCAGGGGCAAACTGGTCCTTCACCCTCACCGTCGTCGGGCCGGAGCAGCCGGTCAAGCGGCGGAACCTGATCTGCCGGGCCAGCGGGCTGGCAGGACGGGCAGTGATCGAGGCGACGCCCGCCCACCCGCTTGCGCAGAACCACTTCGCCACACAGTCGACACGGCTGGCCCGGCCGGTTGAAGACCAGGTGCCGGTAGCGCCAGCGCGGCAGGCCCTGAGCCTTCAGTTCGGCCGCCAGCGCCGTCGGCACCGTCAGTCCCGCCGTTTCATAGGCCTGTCGACAGGCCCACAGCACGGCCTGCCCCAAGGCCAGGCACTCCGGCTCCCGGAGTTCCTGCGGCCGTCGTTCGGGCGCCAGACCCGCCAGAAACAGGACCTCCGACCGCAGGTAGTTGCCCAGGCCCGCCAGAAAGGCCTGGTCGAGCAGCAGGGCCTCCAGGCGCCGCCGCCGAAAGGCGGGGGCCATCACGCGGGCGGCAATTCCCTCCCGCGTGAGTCCCGGGTCGAACACGTCAGGGCCCAGTCTGGCCAGAAACGGATGCTCGGCCAGGGCCTCCGCCTGCAGCACGGCGATGTCGGAGGCCGAATACAGCCGCGCCACCCCGCGCGGCGTGACGATCCGCAGACGTTCCTGCCGCCGGGTCACCGGCGCCTTGGCGCGGGGGCCGCGCACGTCCCAGCGGCCGAACAGCTGGTTGTGCGAGTAGATCACCCAGCCGTCGTCGAAGCGCGTCAGCATGGCCTTGCCGCGCGTCTCCACGGCCAGCACCGTGCGGCCCGTCAGCTGGGCCCCGTGGTCGGCCAGGTCCGGGCGCTGAAAGACCACCTCGCGCGTGGGATGGCCCACCAGCACGGCCCGCAAGCGGTCCGCGGCGCGACGAATTTCCGGGCCTTCCGGCATGGAGACTCCCCCGTTCGTCCCCCCTGCGAGCGGCAGTGTAGCGCGTGCAAGGCACCGTGGGCAATCGCCAGGGGCTTCTTGGCGGCGCAGGGCGAAAGAAACCACCAGAAGTCTTAACCCAAAGTTCAACCAGCCAGGCGCGAGCGGAAGGTCGGCGGAAGATCGGCGCCTCACAATGCGGGTGTGAGAGTTGCCCGGCGAGCGCCGGGCCAAGAGAAGGAGTTCACCCCATGCGTCACCCCCTTGCCATCGCGTTGACCCTGGCCGGCCTGATGCTGGCCGGCTGTGCCCAGAACGTGCCCTCGGCGGTGTTGAGAACGGCCACGGCGCCCGTGGAGGCAAGCGTCGCGGCGGCCCAACCCGAGCGCAGCCTGATGGCAATGTCGAGCCAGGCGCTCAGCCCCATCTCGGAGCGCCAGGCCACCGTGGTACGGAACGTGCGCTACGGCAGGTCAGCCGAGCAGGCGCTGGACGTGTACGGCACCAGCGAGCGCCGGGCCAGCCGGCCCGTCGTGGTCTGGGTGCATGGCGGTGGTTGGAAGATGGGCGACAAGGGCAACGACCTCGAGGCCAAGCGGGCCTACTTCAAGTCGCTCGGCTACGTCTTCGTCTCGACCAACTACCGGCTGGCCGACCCGAACGTGCCGGTCGGACGGCGCGCCATGCATCCGGACCAGATCCGCGACGTCTGCGCCGCGATCGGCTGGGTCAAGCAGAACATCGCGGCGCACGGGGGAGACCCGCAGGCGATCGCCCTGATGGGGCATTCGGCCGGTGCCCATCTGGTCTCGCTGGCCGGCACCCACGCCAAGTACCTGGCCGAGGCCGTCGGTCGCGTCGGGCTGGGCTCGCTGCGCGGCGTCGTCAGCGTCGACACCTCCAACTACGACCTGATCAACACGAATGGCCCCTGGATCGAGGAACTGGTGCTGAACGCCTTCGGCAAGGATCGCGCGGTGCGACGCGACGCCTCGCCCCTGTATCAGGTGGATTCGGGCCGTCAGACGCCGCCCTTCCTGGTCTTCGTGCAGGGCTCGGCCGAGCGCATCCGTGAGGCGCGGCAATTCCACGACCTGACCCGGCAAGCCGACCCGCTGCAGCGCGGCGACCAGTTCCAGCACGTGACGGCGTACAACCACATGGAGATCAACGAGGCGATCGGCCGCCCCGGCGAGCGCCTGGTCACCCCGGCCATCACGGCCTTCCTGAAGCAAATGTTCGGCCGCTGAGGGCATCCGTTCTCCCGCGCCCTGGGGCTTTGCCCCGGGGCGCGGGAGAACCGCGATAAACCTCCTGAACCGAACCCTCCACCGTCTTGACTTGCATTAACCAGGAGTTAATCCAGGCTTTCTGTGAAATATAGATTTCAGCGCAAGCAAGGCGCGCGCGTGACCGAAATCATCGGTAACTAGAATCTCTCGACGGTGGTGGCCATTGATAGGCCGAGGAGTCACACTTGTTCAAGCACGTCGCGCTGTCTTTCATCGCCTTGGCCATCCTGAATGGATGCCACACGGCGCCCCTTTCAGTCGCTTCCGTTTCCACTGCAGGCATGAGTGCTGACGCCCTTCGTGGGCGCAAAACCGGGGTCGGAAGCACGTACGATGTCTCGCTGCGCGACGATTCCCTGGCCAAGGGGGCCAAAATCATCCTGTCTTATCACGATGCCAAGGGCTATTTCGCCCCCGGGGCCATGGCGGGTGATGATCTCCACGCCTACATCAAGGTGACGCCCAAGTCAGGCAAGGCGCTCGAGATCACGAGCCTCCGCCTCAATCAGGACCGGGGACGGCAGAGCTTTTACGCCGGCTCCGAGCTCGTGAAGGGTTACGCCGTCAAGGAGATCAAAGCGGTCGAACTGGCCTTCTATATGGGCAAGACCTGGGACTCGAACCTCGGCAAGAACTACCGCGTCAGTTTCTGACCGGGCTCCCCCTGATCAGGCCGGTCCAGGCGGCTCCGCCCCGTTGTCGCGCCAGAAGGCCGCTTGAACTGATTCAGCCCGTGATGAGCGACCTCCCGAAACCCGGGGGGTCGCGCTCGCACATGACGTGCGGATCGGTGCGGGTGAGCGCGATGGTTCGGGCAAGGCCCACCCGCCCAGAGCCCCTCGGAAGCGGCGCGAGGCCCACGGCCGGACGGGCGAGCCCCTGGCGCGTGGCCGGATCACGCTGAGCCTCCCGGGTCGCCAGCGCTACCAGGGCTGACCGATTTAACCGAAGCTTCATCTGGCTCCGCCGGCGCGGAAGGTTCTGGGAAGATCGGGCGGCCAAAACCCCTTCGTGAGCCGCGCAGAGGCGCGGTACCGGAGCCGAGAAGGAGTCCCCCCATGCGTCAGGTCCTGTCCACCGCCCTCGCCCTCGCCGCCCTCGCCCTCGCGGGCTGCGCGCCGAATGTGCCGTCCGCCGTTCTGAGGACCGAAGCGGCCGCGACGCCCTCGCTCACGGCCGCGCGTGCCCTGATGGCGACCGCCCCCCGCGGGCTCGCGCCCATCCCGGAGCGTCAGGCCACCGTGGTCAGGAACGTGGCCTACGGGCGCCACGCCGAGCAAGGGCTGGATATCTATGGCACGAGCGAGCGTCAAGCGCGCCGTCCGGTGGTGGTCTGGGTACACGGCGGCGGCTGGAAGACGGGCGACAAGTCGAACGGGATGGACACCAAGCGCGCCTACTTCAAGTCGCTGGGCTACGTGCTGGTTTCGATCAACTACCGGCTGGCCGACCCGTCGGTGCCCGAGCGGCAGCGGGCCATGCACCCCGTCCAGATCCGGGACGTTTGCGCGGCGATCGGCTGGGTCAAGACCAACATCGGGGCGCACGGGGGAGACCCGGCGGCAATCGCCCTGATGGGGCACTCGGCCGGCGGCCACCTGGTGTCGCTGGCGGGTACGCACCCGACCTACCTGGCCGAGGCTGTGGGACGTCAGGGCCTCGGTGCCCTGAAGGGTGTCATCAGCGTCGACTCCGCATGCTATGAGCTGACCCGAACGGACAGCCCGAAGCAGGAGGACCTCGTCCGCAACGCCTTCGGCACCAATGTCGCTGTGCGCCGGGACGCGTCACCCGTGCATCAGGTGGCCTCAGGGCGCCAGACGCCGCCGTTCCTGGTGACCGTGCAGGGTTCGCCCGAACGAATCTCCGAGGCCTTTGCCTTCCACCAGGCCACGCGACAGGCCGATCCCCGCCAGAACGGCGACGGCTTTCAAGCCGTCCGGGGCTACGACCACAACGAGATGAGCCAGATGATCGGCGTGCCCGGCGAACAGGTGGTGACACCTCCCGTCACGGCCTTCCTGCGCCAAGCCTTCGGCCGCTGAGGGTTCGACAACCGCCACCGTTCGACACCTGCGCCCGATCGGGCAGCTCAGGTACAGGCGCGACCGGTGGCGGTTCACCCCGGCGATCGATGCCAACCTGCCCAAGCCCTGCCACCCGGCTGGGCATCCAAAACGAGGAGTGCCCGCCATGCGCCTGACGATGCGAGGACAAACGGGAACTTGCCCCGCGGCAACGGCCCGGGCTACCATGGCAACTCTGCGAGGGGCCTGCATGCCATTTCATCTCTCCCGTACCGCACTCGCCTTGCTGCTCGTCGGCTGCACGGCGACCCCGCCGGGGTCCGGCGGCTCGAGGGCTCAGGGTGCCCCCCCGGCCGGGAAAGTCCCGGCCGCGTCACCAAATGGCAGCCAAGTGGTGGCCAACAACGGGGCCACCTTGGTGGGAAACAATGGCAGTAGCTTGGTGAGCAATACCACCGGCAGCCTGACGCTCCCCTCACCCGCCAAAGGCGTGGGGACTGACATACAGACCAGTGCGCAGAATCTTCAAACGCCGCTGGGCCCCTTGAAGGGGGCGGCCAGCATCATCGGCAAGCTGAAATCCGGCCCTGCCGAACTGATCGCCAACAACAGCGCGACCCTGCTGGGCCTCGGAGGCAGCGGCCTGGTCTCTGACCGAGGGGGCGGCATCATTTCGGACAAGGGCCTGGGGCTGCTGGCCGGCAGGTCGTTCGCCAGCGCCTATCGCCTGCTCAGCCTGGAGGATCAACCCCGCGCCGGGGCGCAGGTGCGGCTGGTCGACCCTCAGGGCAACCCCCTCACCGACCAGGTCACCACCACCGACGCAGAGGGCGCCTTCACCCTTCAGCGACCGGAGGGTGTGAGCGAGGCCCTGGTGCAGGCCACCTTCGATGTGGCCGGCAAATCGATGGAATACCTCGCGGTGGCTCCCCCGAGCGGCCCGCTCGAGGTGGACACGGCCACCACGCTGGCGGCGGCCCGCTGGCGTGCCGATCGCCTGGCTGGACGGGCTAGTGCCCTGCCCGGGGCCAACATGCTGGCCAGACTTCGCACCCTGCTCGGGCCCGGCACCGTGCCTTTCCTGGGTCGCGGCTCGCGCGACGTGGCGGATGCCTTCGACCAGTTCGTGAACGACGACGACACGCTGAGGACCGCGATCGCCCAGGAGTCCCCCGAACTGGCCGCACCGGCTCGTCCTTCACGGGTCGAGCCCTGGTACTCCAGCGAGACCCTGCAGGCGCTGGGCGCCCTGCCGGACGACGCCAAGATCAAGCGCGGTGAGACCAGCGTGTTCTCGGTGGACGGCGAGGGCCGTCTGTACATGGTGGTCAAAGGCGCGCCGACGCGGATCATCCGCATCACGCAGGAGCAGAAGCTGGAAACCGTCGCCACCGTGCCGGTGGACTCGGTGGGGCCCTACGCAATTACCTTCTCCCCCGGCAAGTTGCTATACCTGGTCCATCTGACGACCGCCAACGGGATCGCCGTCAACCGATTGGAAGACGGCAAGCTGGTGCGCCTGTTCGCCACCCCGCCGAACTCGCTCGACATCGCGGATTTCTCTCAGGGGCGGATCGCCGCTGCCGACACGGGCGAGCTGTACTTTTCCTGGGCCAGCCGCCACCTGATCCTGGTGGCCCGCCCAGGCGCCCCCCGACTCGAACGCTACGCAGGCAAGTTGAATGAAGCCGGCTATCAGGACGGTGCCCGTCTGGAGGCCCGCTTCAACCTGCCGCGGGCGCTGGCGGTGGCGCCGGATGGCCGCCTCTACGTGGCCGACCGCAACAACCACTGCATCCGGCGCATCGAGCCGGACGGCCGGGTCATCACGGTGGCCGGCAAGCCGGGCGAGACCAGCTCGCGCTTCGGGCGGGGAGGCTATGCCCGCCTCGGCGAACCGGGCGCGATCGCGGTGGCGGCCGATGGCACCATGTACGCCACGGATGTGGGCATCCAGCGCGCCCTGGTGCTGCGCCTCAGCCCGGACGGCTCGGTCTTCCTGGTCGCCGGCGGCAATGCCCGCGGCAAGCGCGACGGCAATGGCCCGGACGCTCGTTTCATCACCCCGGTCAACCTTGAACTCGACAACCAGGGCAACCTCTACCTGGAAGATCTCGAAAGCCTGGATGGGGGGCTCCCCGTCTTCACCCTGCGCAAGATCGTGCCACCGCAACCCTCCAAGGCCGCGACCAGCCCGACGCCGGAGGCCGGCGTCTCTCTCGTTCAACCCTAACGCCAACCGGACTGATTGCCCGTGACCCCGACCATGATTCCCGCCGCCCCCACCCTGGCCGACCTCGAAGCCGCCGCCGCCCGACTGGCCGGGACGGTGGTGGCCACCCCCTTGCTCGAATCGACCGAACTCAACCGGCGCGTCGGTGGGCGCGTCCTGCTGAAGGTCGAAGCGCTTCAGCACACGGGCTCGTTCAAGTTCCGCGGCGCCTGGAATCGCATCAGTCAGCTCGACCCGGCTCAGCACCCGGCCGGCGTGGTGGCCTACTCCTCCGGCAATCACGCGCAAGCCGTGGCCGCGGCCGCCGCGCGGCGGGGGCTGCCCGCGCGCATCGTCATGCCGGAAGACTCGCCCCCGCTGAAACTGGCCCACACGCGCCGCCACGGCGCCGAGGTGATCCTTTACGACCGCGCGACGGCCAACCGAGAAGCCACCGCCCGCGGCATCGCCGAGGCGCTGGGGGCGGTGCTGGTGCCGCCCTACGAGGACCCGGCCATCATCGCGGGCCAGGGCACCGCGGGCCTGGAACTGATGGCGCAGGCTGGCGAGCGGGCGGCCCAGCTGGATGACGTGCTGGTCTGCTGCAGTGGCGGCGGCTTGGTGGCGGGCGTGGCGATCGCCCTGGCCGCACGCTCCCCCGCAACCCGCGTCTGGGCGGTGGAGCCGGAAGGTTTCGACGACACCGTGCGCTCGCTGGCCAGTGGGCAACGCGAGACCAACGCCCGCAATGCGGGAGGCGTCTGCGACGCGCTGCTGGTGCCCACCCCGGGCGAGCTGACCTTCTCGATCAACCGTCGCTTGCTGGCTGGCGGGCTGGTGGTGACGGACGCGCAGGTCTTCGCGGCCATGCGCTTTGCCTTCGAACACCTCAAGCTGGTGATCGAACCGGGCGGCGCCGCCGCGCTGGCGGCCGTGCTGGCGGGCTTGCTGCCGACCGAGGGACGCACGCTGGGCGTGCTGCTCAGCGGTGGCAACGTCGATCCGGCGCTGTTCGCCGAGGTGCTGACGCCAGCCTGACGCCACCCCGACCCGGTCGGCAATGCCTGCTCGAACGCTCGGGATGCTGGCATTCAGTCGAGGGAGACGTCCGCGCCGGCTTCTTCCAGTTCCCGCCGCAAGCGTCGGGCCTGGGTTGCCGTCAGGCCCCGAAACACGAAGGCGGGTTCCTCCGACAAGCGCTCCTCGGCCGTCTCGGGCGCCCAGCCCAGCTGTTCGCACACGACGGCAACCACCTGGGCGCGGCCCTGGAGACTGTCGGGCAGGCGCTGCAAGGTCAGATCGTGGGGCGCCTCGTCGCTGGAGACGGTCGGGACGACGGTCTTCGCCCCGTCGGACGGCTGCTCACGGCGCAGCTCCAGCTCTCCCCCCGCCTGAGCCAGCGCAAGCCGCGCGCCTTCGGCCCGCGCTGGCGAGGTCTGACGCAGCACGGCAATCGGCGTGCTCTCGACCAGCGCGTAGGCCTCCGCCAGCGGCAGGCGCGTCACCACGCGCACCGCCTTGATCAGATCGATGCGGCGATGGCCAGGGGCTAGCAGCCACAGCGTGAGGTCCCCCTCCCCTTCGCCGGCCTCGGGGTTCAGCGGGCGACGGGCCAGCGCGTCCCGGCTCGCACGGGCATACTGCGGTGACGTGCGGACCTCCCACACCCCGGAAGCCCCCTCTCGGGGCTTCCGGCCGCGGGTCAAGTCCCGCAAGGTAAACAGGACAAAGAGCACCAGAAAGAGGTTGAGCGGCGTGAAATAGGGAGGGTCCGACAGGGCGCGCGCAAACGCCACGAGCTGCTCCACCCCATCCTGAATCATCTCGTCATGCCCCCTTGTCACCGGCCTGCCAGGCAGGTACCCACCCTCCGGCAGCGATCACACGACGCCCGGCTGCGGGTAAGGGGGAAGCAGGAGCCCCTGATGCCGGACGCCCTCCACCCAAAAGAACTGGTGCTGGTCGGCGGAGGCCATGCCCACCTGGCAGTCCTGCAGGCGTTGCGTCGTCAGGCCTGGCCCGCCGTGAGCGTCACGCTGGTGACGCCCGAGCCCACGCTCTGTTACTCCGGCATGGTGCCAGGCTGGCTGGCAGGCCACCATCGGTCCGAGGCGCTGCACATTCCGCTCGCCCCCCTCGCCCGGGCGGCCGGGGTGAGGTGGCGGCAGGATCGGGTGAGCGCCGTGGATGCGGCCAGGCGAACCGTGCAGCTGGCCTCCGGGGAAGCACTGGCCTACGACGTGCTTTCACTCGCCTGCGGCGCCGTGGTCGATGGCGGGGCGTTGCACGGCTTTTCAGGGCCGCTCCTGCCCACCCGGCCACTCGAGGCCCTGCTGGCAGGCTGGCCTCCCCTCAAGGCGCACCTGGCCGCCCACGGCGGACACCTGGTGGTGCTGGGTGGTGGAGCCGCCGGCGTGGAGCTGGCCCTGGCGGCGCGGCACGTGTTGCGAGACGCTCGCCGGGTGCCGATCAGCCTGGTGATCGGGGCCGGACTGCTGCCCGGTCACGCGACCGCCGGTCGGGCACTGGTCCGGCGCGCCTGCGAGCAGGCCGGTATCACGCTGCGGGAAGGCCGGGTGAACCAGGCGGCAGGCCCCACGCTCCA
>JAYKJB010000054.1 GCA_035285325.1 Candidatus Sericytochromatia bacterium | reverse complement strand
AGGCCAACGGCCACGGCCAGGGCAACTTCCACCAGGGTGAAGCCTTTGCGGCTCCGAATAAGCGCGCGTTTTTGCATCTGAACTAGCGTTCTCCATCTCGCTGGGGGTGGTGCCCGCAGCCGATTGTGTCTGTAGGTCGGCCCGTTTTGGTCACGGGTGGACCCTCCACTATATACCGGACTGTTGGGCAAGCTTAACACGGGCCACCGTCACACCTGCCCCTTCCCCCCCCCCGGACGGGCCATTCAGCCCCAAGACTCGGCCCGAGGGCACGACGACGAAGCGTGCAACGCTTGCCCGGACGTCGTCGCGACACACGCCCGGGGCTGAGACCGAGTCACCGCCGAGCCGGCACTATCGTTGCCGAGGCGTCTTCGGCAGTGGGACCCCCCAGGCCTGGAGCGTGCGTGCCGCGACGTCGCGCGAGGTTGGGCGCGGGTCGTGGAGGTAGATGTCCCGCCACAGGGCGATCGCCAGGGCCCGACGTTCCGTCACCTGGTACATGCGCCCCTCCATGAAACGCGCCTCCGGCGGTGCCCCCGGCAGGCTGGCGGCCCGGCCGAACCAGCGCGCGGCTCGGAGATACTGGTCGGGCTGGTCACCGAACAGAAACATGGTCATACCCGCCTGGTAAGGCAACTGCCAGCGCCGGTTGTTCGCCGCGACGGCTTTATGCCACAGGGCGTCAGCCGCCTCGAGTTGCCCGGCATCCCCCAGCGCCAGCGTGCCCAGCACGTAAGCCCCCTCGAAGTGCGGGTCGAGATCGGTGATCAACTCCAGCACGGGGGCGGCCTGCCTGACCTTGCGCCGCTCGCGCAGACTGCCGCCGAAGTGATGGATGAAGGCCAGGAAATAGCCGTCGGCCACCACGTTGTCGAAGCCTGTGGCCACGCGTTTTACGGCCCGTGCCAGCGGAATCGACATGGGAGGCACGGCATCCAGCAGGCGTGCGTGAACCTGCAGGGCCCCCCATGCGAGCCCCCAGAGCGCTGCCAGCAACCCAAGACGCCGGAGTGTCCTCACGAAAGTTCCCGCTCCTCCCAGGCCCAGGCGGCCAGCAGCACCAGACCGGCCGTGGCCGCCACCAGATACAGAGTGCCGGCCAGGAATACCTTGCCGGGCCAGGTCCCGGAGTACAGCAGCTGATTCTGAAACGAGACCAGATCAAAGTGCGGCAGCACGGCGTAGAGCAGGTGCCCCGCGTAGTAATTGGCCAGGTTCACGCGCACCTCGGTCTCCGCGAACACCCGGATCAGGCTGGCGAAATGGCCGACGAGAAAGAAACACAGGGTGTACAGGGTGGCCAGCAGCGGGGCGGTCATGGCCGCGAATAACAGCGCCAGCGCACACACGAGGCTCCACTCGAGGTACATTCCGAGGCAGAGCAGGTACAGGCGCGGCTCGAACGAGCCGGAGGCCGCCATGGCCAGGGTGAGGCCCAGCGCAGCCAGCAAGGCCAGCGCCCCCAGGGCCTGCAGCACGCCGAGATAGCGCCCCAGCAGGAAGACCGTGCGGGAGATGGGCTTGGTCAGCACCACGTAAGTGGTGCGGTTCTCCAGTTCGCGCGCCCAGCCACGGGTGGTCAGCCACATGCCCACGCAGGCGCCGGCCACACGCACCGCCTGGTAAAAAAAGTCGATCGCGGCGGGGCCCCGCCATTCCCCTGGCGGCGCCCCCAGCCAGGCCAGGCCCAGCAGGGCCAGCAAGCCCAGCGCCAGACCGCGCAAGCCCTGCTCGCGCACCGCCTCCCGCCAGACGCAGCCGGCGATCGCCCAGCTGCGCAAGACGGCCTCGCGGAGGGATGCTAACATAACGGGAGAAGGGGCCGAGGTGGCTGAATCATCGCGCGTCATCGCTGGTTCACGCACTGGGTGTCAGGAACCGTGGCATCCGGGTGTGACATGGGTTCCCGACCCCGGGGGGGCGGCGGCGCCAAGATGGAGCCATGGCCCATGATACCCCTGTCCAGGTCCCCGCGTCGCCCGAGGGAGAGACTGACGAGCCCATGCAGTGCCCTGCCTGTCACGATCGCGAAGCCATCGCGGGGTTGGTGATCTGCGACGCCTGCGAACAACGTTTCCAGGCGAGTCCAGAAGGCCGCTTTCACTGCCACGAGGTGGAGTTTGCAGGCGCGGTCCTGACGATCGCCAGCTGGCAAGCCACCTCCTGGGAGGCCGGAACCGAGGCCCCCGCGGCAGAGGCGCGAAAAGCCCGTCGCTGGCCCTGGCAACGCCCGCGCAGCGAAGCGCCCGTGGAAGAGGCCCCTCTGCCGCCGCCGGAATGGCGAGCCCGCGTCCATCCGGACGCTGAGGGACCACCGCCCATCACCGAGGCCACGCCACCGCTGGAGGCTCCCGCCCTCGAGGCTGTGGTGGCCGCCAGTGCCCTGCCCACACCGGCCTCGGGGCAAGGCGATGAGCCCCCCATCGACAACGGCGCGTTGGGCGGCGACACGTTACGCTGCCCGGACGGCGAGACCGCCAGACACGAGCTTCTTCCGCTCGCGCAGGAGGACCAAACCCAGGCCGTTGAGGCCGCCGCGCCCGCCGCTGAAAGTCACGAGGCAGCCCCTGCCCCGGCTGTTGCCCCGGTGAAGGCCGCCGCGCCCGCCGCTGAAAGCCATGAGGCAGCCCCCGCTGCCCCCCCTGCCTCGCTGGAGGCCGCCGCGCCCGCCGCTGAAAGCCTCGAGGCAACCCCTGCCCCGGCAGTTGCCCCCACCAGCTGGGAAACCGAGCCCGTCGGCCCGAACGTCGCCTCCCCGGCCAGCCCGGAGACCAACGTGTCGCCTGCGGCTGCCGCGCCGCCAGCACCGCTGATGCCGCCGGCACCCGTCTCCGCGCAGGAAGCCTCGTCAGCCCTGGCAGGCTTTTTCGAGAGCCTCGCGGGCCCTTCGACTGGGTCAACCCCACCGCCGCCCGCGACGGACGGGCCGCGTCCAGCCGACCTCGGTGATTTTCTGGCCAGCCTGAAGAGCACCACACCAAAACCGGAGCCGACGCCGTCCCCCCAGGCGCCCCCGCAGGCCCTGACGGATTTCCTGAACAGCTTGACCCCGCAAGCCCTGGACCACACCACCATGGCCCGCATTCCACCCGTGTCTGAGGCATCGCCGCCTACCACAAGTTCCCGCACGCCATCGACACCGGCCGGCTCGGAAGCCACGCCCTCCGGTGACGGCGTCGATCCCCTCAAGCTGAGCGCCTTCTTCAGTCAGTTTCAAGCACCCTCTGCGCGCGCGCCTCTATCGCCCCGTCGGGAACCCGCGCAAGACGACCTGGCGAATTTCTTCAGCGATATCAGCGTGCCCTCCGTCTCGCCGACCTCCCCCGCGTCATCCGAGCGCCCGCTGACTCCCACTCAGGATGTGCTGAGCAGTTTTTTCCAGGCCACGGCTCCGCAGGCAGACAAGCCTTCGCCCCCGCAGCAAGCCAGTCGTCCGGCGTCGGCAAGCTCAGCCATCGCCCCGCCCGAGCCCAAAAAGCAAAGCGTGCCACCACCGCCCGCGCCCCCTGGACCGGGGACCACTTCAGAACGACGTAGCCTGCTCGATATCGTGCAGGAAGGCTACACCCAGCGCGCCGCCAGCGGGGTCGCACGCCCCCCGGGTCCGGTGGCATCGTCCCTGCCGCCCTCTGCCCCAACAGACGGCACCGGAGTGCAAGAAGATGAGGATGGCACCAACGTGCTGGATGGATTGAGTTTCAATCCAGATTCATCGGCCAGCTGGCTCTCGCATTTCGGCCAGGAGCCCCCGGCAAAAACCTGAGCACCACGGCGGCCGACCGCTGTCAAACACCTCAGTTTTGGCCAGACCGCTCAGGAAACGAGCGTCGACGCCACCCGCATCAGCACGTTCAGATCGTCGATCATCCGCTCGGTATGGCGGTACAAGACGGACATCAGATTGGGCAGCAGCAGGGTCAGCATCGAGAGCCCCGCCACCGGCTTGGCAATCAGGATCAGGTCCTGCGTGAGCGAACTGGCCTGCGGCGACACCTTGCTCATGTAACCGACGCCCAGGTCGGCGAGCAGCACCACCACCAGCACCGGCAAGGCCAGTTGAATCGTGATCGTGAGAAAAATGCCCGACATGGTGATCAGGTGGGTGGCCAGGGCATCGTTCATGGCGAAGGAGCCCAGCGGAATCAGGCGAAAACTTTGCATGTAGGCGCCCAGCATCCAGAGGTGCCCCCCCATGACCAGAAACAACAGCAGACCCACGTTGAAATACAGTGTGCCAAAGGCGTTGACGTTGGTGCGCGTGAAGGGGTTCTGGACGCTCGCCGCACTCATCCCGGATTGCACCCCCGCCAGCTCGCCAGCCGACTGAACGGCCTGAAACAGGATGTTGGCGGCGAAGCCGAACAGAAAACCGACCAGCAGTTCCTGCATGATCAGCATGATGAAGGCCCACAGCACATTCGGGATGCGGGCGTAATCGGGCATGACGGCGATCGCCGCAAAGCTGATGCCAACCATCAGGGCGACTCGCACAGGCAGCGGCAGCAGCCGACTGCTCAGCACCGGCGCCTGAATGAAGAAGCCGGCGGTGCGGGCGAAAATCAACAGGAAGGTCGGAACCGTGGCTGCGAGCCACGCCACCAGCAAGGCCATGCGTCCGCCCTCAATTCGCGATCGCTGGAATCTGGGCGAACAGTTGCTGCACGAAAGCCACCGTGAGGTTGATGATCCAGGGCGCCACCAGCACCAGCACCAGCAACACGGCCACCGCCTTGGGAACGAAGGAGAGCGTCTGTTCCTGAATGGAGGTGACGGTCTGCAGCAGCGCCACGATGAACCCCACCACCAGACCGGTCAGCAGCATCGGCGCTGAAATGAGCAGCACCAGGGCGATCCCCTGGGTCAACAAGGTGATGATGAGGCCAGTGGTCACGCCGCGTCGCCCCTCACGTGCGGAAGCTGCGAACGAGCGCTTCGATCAGCAGTTGCCAGCCATTGGCCAGTGAGAACAGCATCACCTTGAACGGGGGTGCCACCATCTGGGTTTGGAGCTGCTGCATGCCGAGGGCCATGATGACGTTCGTGATGACGAGGTCCACCACGATGAAAGGCAGATAGACGATGAATCCGATCTTGAACGCCGTCGCGACCTCGCTGAGCATGAAGGCCGGCGCCACAACGTGGAAGGGCACATCGGCCGGGGTGCGCGGGTCCGGCAGTTTCGCCAGGCGCAGAAAGAAGGCCAGGTCGGTCTGCTTGACCTGCTTGACCATGAAGGCCTGAATCGGTTTGAGACCCGCCTCCAGAGCCTGCTGCTGGGAGATGCGGTTGTTGAGGTAGGGGAGCACCGCCTCCTGGTTGACGCGCTCCCAGGTGGGGGTCATCACGTACATGCTGAGGAACAGAGCCATCCCGATGATCACCTGCCCCGGTGGCACATTCTGCAAGCCTGTCGCCTGTTTCAGGAAGGCCAGGACCACCACGATCCGGATGAAGGGCGTGGTGGCGATGAACAGGAAGGGCAGCAGGGTCAAGGCACCGAGCAGAAACATGATCTGAATCGGCGTGGAAAAACCCGGCGACTGGAGTGGTGCCTTGAGGTCGATGGTGTTGAAGAGGGTGCGGGCATCCGGTACCCCCGCCGACGCAGCCTGTGCCCAGGCCGGGTCCGGAAGCATGAGCCCCAGCAGGAGCGCGAGCAAACACAAGCCGAACCCGCAGAAGCCCCACCCCGAGCCTGCCCGGTCCACGCGGGAGGCGCAACCTGGCCCTCCCATCATCGGGAGACAGACCCTAACTCGGTTCATCACGCGCGTGCTCCTTTTCAAGCGTTCGCGCGAAATCCGGCGCGAGGTCGGCCTCGTGAAGTTCCGCCACGGTGGTCACGTGGTCGCCACTGGCCGCGAGCAACCAGTGGCGCTTGCCGGCAGCCACGACAAACACACTGCGCTGCGGGTCCAGGACCAACCGATCGACCAGGCGCAGCGTCTTGGCTCCCGCCAGAGCCTGTCCCAACGCAGGGATCCGGGCCTTGAGGACTTTCAGTGCCCAGTAGCCCATCAGCAGCAGCGCAACGCTGACGAGGAAGAACTGAAACAGATAGGTCGCAAACGGAAGTTCCGGCGCCGCCGCGACCTCGCTGGGCCACGCCGGCGCCGCCTGATGCTCCCCCAGCGAGGCCGGAGAGGCGACGCCGGTGGCATTCGGCGTGACGAAAGCAGGATGGTTGTGTGCGTCAGGCACCCGAGGCCACTCCCGCCAGTTCACGATGGAACACCTGGGTGACCTTGATGCCGAAGGTCGTCCCGATCACGACCACTTCCCCGGTGGCCACGATCTTGCCGGCGATCGTCAGATTGACGGCCTCACCGGCCAGCTGTTCCAGTTCGATGATGGTGCCCTCGCCCAGCTGCAGCACCTGGCGTAACGGGATGCTGGTGCGTCCCAATTCCACCAGGACCTCCAGCTTGAGGTCGCGCAACAACTCGTAATTCGGTTCGGTATCGACCCCGCCGCCTGAAAGCGGCGCAAAGCGGACGGGATTGACGGTTTGACGTTGGGTCATCGGGCCCTCACTGATTCTGGACCAATCGCTCGATGGGAGCTTGCAAACGGAGCAATTTCACGGCCTTGTAACCGTTGACCGTCAGGGGCTTGGCACGGGCCGCGGGCTTCCCGGAGATGGTCACGGTGATGGAGCCATCGGCTGACTTGGGCAAGGCCAGAATGACGCCCTCGGCCATCCCCAACCAATCCGCGGCCGGAATTTCCAGCTTGCCCAGTTCGGCCACGATAGGAACGTACACATGGCTCAGGCTGCCCAGCACCGTCGGGGCGTCGTCCTCGTCGGCTGGGAGGCGCGCGGAAATCACCTGCGTGGCCTCCGGTTCGGGGCGCTGACCGGCCCCCCCCAGCGGGGCCAGGGGATAGCGCTCATACTGCCACTCGGGCCCTTCGAGCAGGCGCTGCACCTCCGAGCGAAAATTCTTGAGAATGGTCTGACTCTCGCCTCGCACGCGTGCCATATCGAAGGAGGAGGTGGGCACCTCCGGCACCTCCGGAATGAGCACCTCGACCGGACGAGTCAATTCGGGGGCCTTGGGGTCCGAGAGCGGAGCCGTGATGTCCGCATTGCGAGAAATCAACGCGAACGCGCCGGCGAGCAAGCTGCCGGCGGAAAATGCGTAGCTGAAGGCCACGTTGGGGTGCGTGCTGGCCCCCAGCGCAAACAGGAAATGCCGCACCGTCTCGGGCGTCAGTCGGGAAGGAACCGGGAACAGGCCTCTCAGCACGAAGATGAGGATCACGCCGAGCAGGAAGCCGATGGCCATGCCGTAGTACATCCCGACAGCCGCCCGCACGAAGGCCGCCCCAAAGGTCGCACCAAGGTGTTCATCCCGAGGATCAAGCACCTCGCGGCGCATCAAACCCAGCAAGAGGCCGAGCAACGCGAAAGGAATGGCATAGCCGAGCGCGCCCCAGAGGGCCCCGTTCATGTAAGGCGGGCGCTTGAACCAGCGAGGCCCATCCACAGCCAAACGCTTGCGCGGCTCGAGACGTAGGGGTTTCATTGCCCCGGGCGTCAGAGCCGTCCCGATCACCTTGGCCACCACCGAGGGCCACTCCCCCGCCTCGACCCGCGGGCCCGGCGAAAGCGTCAGGCCAAGCCCACTCGAAGTGGCCAGCATGTTGTAGGCGCCGGCAGGTATCAGCAGCGCCGCGACCAGGCCCACCTTCCAGAACGCAGGGGGCACGAGGGCGCTGCGGGGTCGGTTCTGCTGATAAAACAGGTAGTAATTGACCGCTAGCGCAAAGCTAGCCACCGCACAAAACAGGAAACCGACCAGAACCGGATTCAAGCCGGTGCCGCTGCGAAACCAGAACTGGAACAGCATTCCGAGCGGGAACAGGCCAATCACGAGAAACAGCCGGGTCGGCCAGAAATTGAGGTCGGGTGCCGCAGGACGACGCAGGGGCACCGGGGCGTGCAGCGGCGCGCTCACGAGGCGCTCCCCAGCACCTGGACCGCCAGACGTCGGCCATCCTGGGTCGTACCTGGCTTGCCGAGGAAACGCAGCGAGCCCACGGCCACCTCCAGCGGTTCACCCAGCGCCGTATCCAGCGTGATCACATCGCCCGGTTCCAGGCCCTGCAGATCGCCCACGGATAACTCGACCCGCCCCAGCGCCACCGAGACAGGGACCGGGACCTCTTCGACATGGGAGAGGCGTTCATAGAAATGGGTCGTGTCGTGGCTGACCAGGGTCGTCTCCCCGATCGCACGCAGGCTGCCACCCAATTCCAGCAGGTAAGCCTGCGGGATGCCCAAAAGCACGCGAGCCGTCTGAGGTTGCCCGGGCTGCAGCACCCGAAAGGCGGTCGTGACGACGGGCGTGTTCAAGTTGAGCCCCGGGAACATGCCCTGCAACTCGACCAGCGGAGGGGGGCTCGGGCTCGGGTACATCTGGACGTCGAAGGGCGCCACCTCGGCCCAGCAGTCCGCGAACTGCGCGGCGAGGTGCAGGAACCACTGTTCGACCTGCTGCGCCGCGGCATCATCGCCCATATCGTCTTCTCCCACGCCCGACACCAGCGTCACGCCGGAGAAATCGATGAAGACGAAGCCACCGCCCTGCTGCTCGGCAAAGTCCAGCACCCCCCACCAGGCGCGCTCACCGTAGGCGGCATCGAGTTTGCGAAAGGTGGTGCTCTCGACAGAGGTCACCTGCCACTCGGTTTGGGGGAACACGAAGTATTCGTCCTGAATCTGCGCCATGCGCTGGGCCAGCACCGCGTGCAGATAATAGACGCCGCGCAATTCAAGCGCATAGTCGCCTGCGGCCGTCGTGATGACCGCGTCGTCGCCCGTGCTCATCGCATGTGCGCCCGCGCTGTCCGTCGAGAACCCGAAACCGGCGTCCGACACCGGCACCCCCCAAAGCTGCTGCGTTCTGTCTTCCCGATCTTACCAGAAACGCGCCAAAGGGAGGCCCTGAAGCCACCGAGGCCATCCGGCGAAGACGGGACCGCCTCAAGCTTGGGGCAGGGAATTAACGAATGAGCTGGTTCACGTCGTCGATGACGGTGTTGCCCACCGAGATCAACTTGCTGGTCGCCGCGAAAGACTTCTGTGCCAGCGTGATCTCAGGCAAGGTCGTGTTGATGGAGGTGTTGGCATTTTCCAGCGCGCCCGGACGCAAGGTGTTGGTGCTGCCCACCACGCGCCCCTGGCCGTCATTGGCGGCGGTACCGGCGAAGATCTGCCCCGCCACGTCGTGGTAACGGAAGTGCGCACCGCCGGCATCCCGGAGCAACCCCTGAGGGTTGGCAAACTTGGCCAGCACCACGTGCATGTTGGCCTCGTTGTTGGCCAGATCGCGCGGTGCGCCGGCATCGTTGCGCAGCAGGCCGCGGCTGTCGAAGCTCAGGCGACCGCCCGCGTTGGGATTGCGCACGAGATCCAGTTGAAGGTTCTGAAGGTTGACCCCCAGCGGCGGGTTGGCGCCGTTGGTGGCAACCGTGGCGAACGCGTTCAGGTCATTGCCCTGGCTCTCTTCCGGCGGGACACCAAAGGGACGAGCATTCGCATCCACGGGCGTGTTGTAGCCCATGACGAACAACCCCTCCTTGTTGACCAGGCGCCAGGTGCCGGTCCCGGGAATATCGCCCCGCAGAAATTCCATGTGGAAGTCCCCATCACGCGAGAACACCAGGTCGTCCACGCTGGTGGGAACCGGGCGGCGTGACAGCACGAAGAAGGCATCCCCGTCGATGGCCAGGTTCATTGGATTGCTGCTCTGAACGATGCTGCCCTGCCGGAAATCAGTGGTGGTTCCTTTGACCTGAATCCCGGAATCGGAGCGCTGCACGGCATTGACGGAGCCATAGCCGTCGGTCGCGCGCGCGGAGCCACGAATCTGCTGGTTGAGGACCTCGCCGAACTCCATTTTGGTGCCCTTGAAGCCGGTCACCACGGAACCAGTGACGTTATTGCCAATCACCTTCATCCACTGGTCGACGGCTCCGAGCGTGTTGAACACTGCCGTGTGAATCTGACTGGTCATGGAGATGTACCTTTCGAATCAGAATGCCGAGAGCGGAGACCACCGACTCAGGATGGGGAGGCCGGCCGGGGTCAACCCAGGTTGACTACGTGTTCCACGGGCACCCGCTTGCCTCCGATTTCGAGCATGGGACGGGCGTCGTTGTAATCCACCCCATCCACGCGCCCGGTGGTCACGTTGCCGGTGGCGGGGTCTTTGGCCTTCACGGTTTTTCCGAGCAGGTTCGCGGCCGTCGAGACCAGGTGATTTTCGGTCGTCAGCCAGCTGGTGCGGTTGGTGGCGATCGCCGCGTTCATCTGCATCATCTGCGTGATCAAAGCCGTGCCGTCCATGGGCTTGTCCGGGTCCTGGTTCTGAAGTTGCGCCACCATCAGCTTGATGAAATCCTCCTCGGGCTTTTCATCTTCGCGGAAAGCGCCCCGCAGAGACTGGGGCGGGGTGGGCAGGATGGCTTGCAATCCGTACACGTTCATGGCCACTCCTCGAACTCCGAAACCCGGCTAAACCGCCACGCTCGGGACTTGTACCCGCCGATCATAGGGGAATCACTGCATGATGGCTGTGATCGCTCTCTCGAAGCCAGGTATTCGTTGGGTTTCGAGCCGCTACCCCGCCCCCGTTCCACGCCCCGCCCCACGCCAATGGCGATGAGGGAGGGCGCGCGATCAGTTGAGCGAGAGGGTCCCGAGGGCGTGAACCTCGATCTGGGGCGGCACAATCTCGTTGTAAGCCATCACGGCCACCTGGGGATACTTTCGCTCGATCAGGCGTCGGAAGACCAGACGCACCTTGCTGGAGCACAGCACCACCGGCTGTTGACCATTGGCCAGCAGACGCTCCACGTGAGCTTGCAGGTTCTTGAGCAGGCGTCCAGCCAGTCCCGGGTCGAGCGACACGAAGGCCCCCTGGTCCGTCTGCTGCACGGCATTGGCCAGCACCTGCTCGAGCCCGGGGTCGAGGGTCAGCACGGGCAGTTGGCCCTGCGGGTTCTGGTACTGGTGAGTGATGGCCCGCGCCAGCGATTGGCGCGCATACTCCGTCAGGGTGTCGGTATCCTTGGTGAGACGACCGTAGTTGGCGAGTGCTTCCAGAATAGGCACCAGATCTCGGATCGAGACCCGCTCCCGCAGAAGATTCTGAAGCACGCGCTGGATCTCGCCGGCGGACATGATGGCGGGATAAAGTTCTTCCACCACAGCCGGATATTCCGTTTTCACGTTGTTGAGCAGGGCCTGGACGTCCTGGCGCGTCAACACGTCGGCCGCGTGCTGCTTGACCACCTCGGTCAGATGGGTCGCCACCACCGAACTGGGGTCGAAGACCGTGTAACCCATCACCTCGGCCTCCTCGCGCTGAGACTCCGGAATCCAGAAGGCCGGCAAGCCGAAGACGGGTTCCTTGGTGGGGATGCCGTCGATCGGCCCGACGGCCATGCCGGCGTTCATCGCGAGCAGGTGATCGATCTGCACGTCGCCGCGCGCAATCTCGATGCCACGCAGGTTGATGCGATACTCCTTGGGCTTCAGTTGCAGGTTGTCGCGCACGCGAATCGGAGGCAACACCAGTCCCAGCTTGGTGGCCGTCTGGCGGCGAATCATCGTGATGCGCTCCAGCAGGTCGCCTCCCTGGGCCGCATCGACCAGGGGTATCATCCGATACCCGATCTCGAGTTCCATGGGGTCGATCGCCAGCAGGTTCATGACATTTTCCGGCCCCTTGGGCGCGTCGCCGGTCTCCGCCGGCGTGGTGGCCGCCAGTTCGGCCGCGACGGCCGCCCGCTCCCGCGTCTGATTGGCGACATAGGCCGCCACACCAGCCAGCGCCGCAAGCGTGAGGAACGGCAACTTGGGCAGACCAGGCACGAGCCCCAGCACCCCAATCATGCCCGCCACGGCCCCCAGGACTCGCGGGTCGCCCAGGACCTGGGAGCCGATCTCGTTGCCCAGCGAGGCCTCGGTGGCCGCCTTGGAGACGAGAATACCGGTGCCAACCGAGATCACCAGCGCGGGAATCTGGGTGACCAGACCATCGCCGACCGTCAGCAGGGTGTATCGCGAGGCCGCGTCCGAGAGGCTCATTCCGCGCTGCAGGACGCCGATCGTCAGGCCCCCGACGATGTTGACGATGATGATGATGATGCCGGCCACGGCATCGCCACGCACGAACTTCGAAGCACCGTCCATGGTTCCGTAGAAGTCGCTTTCCCGCTGAATGACCGCTCGCCGTTGCCTGGCCTCGGTTTCCGTGATCAGACCGGCATTGAGGTCCGCGTCGATGGCCATCTGCTTGCCGGGCATGGCGTCCAAGGTGAAGCGCGCGCCGACCTCGGCGATGCGCTCCGCGCCCTTGGTGACCACGATGAAGTTGATGACCACCAGGATGGCGAAGACGATCAAACCCACCGCGAAGTTGCCGCCGATCAGCGCATGCCCGAAGCTCTCGATGACGGCGCCGGCCGCGCCCGGGCCGTTGTGGCCTTCCAGCAGCACCACGCGCGTGGAAGCCACGTTCAGGCTCAGCCGCAACAAGGTGGTGACCAGCAGCACCGTGGGCAGGGCCGCGAAGTCCAGCGGCTTGACCATCTGGGCCGACACCATCACCACCATCAGCGCGATGGCGATGTTGAAGGTGAACAGCAGGTCCAGCACGAAGGGCGGCAGCGGCAGCACCATCATGGCCAGCATCAGCACCACGACCACCGGCAGGGTCAGCGCCTTCACCGAGCCCGCGTGCGGGCCCAGCCAACCGTTCAGGCGCTGCATGATCTCGTTCACAGGCTAGGCTCCACGCGGGGGTTCAACG
>JAYKJB010000053.1 GCA_035285325.1 Candidatus Sericytochromatia bacterium | reverse complement strand
GCACCGAGCGCATGCTGGTGGAGTTCGCCCGGGCCTCGTGGTGGCGCAAGGCGCGCCTGCAGCCCGAGCGGGTGCGCCAGGTGCTGGCCAAGGTCCGCAGCGACGGGCTGGCCGCCACGCTGGGGGCCGTGCGCGCCAAGCTACAGCAGGCCGTGCCGCTCGGCTACAGCCAGGCCGGCGTGGTGGTGGCGCTGGGGGAAGGCGTGCGCGACTTCGCCGTGGGCGATCGGGTGGTCTCGAACGGGCCGCATGCGGAATATGCCTGCGTGCCGGTCAACCTGTGCGCGCGCATTCCACAGGCCGCCACGCCGCTGGCCGACGAGGAGGCCGCCTTCACCGTGCTGGGGGCGATCGCCCTGCAGGGCGTGCGCCTGGCCGCCCCGACCCTGGGCGAGACCTTTGCCGTGTTCGGCCTGGGCGTGCTGGGCTTGCTGACGGTGCAGCTGCTGCGCGCGCACGGCTGCCAGGTGGTGGCGCTCGATCTGGATGCCGGGCGCCTGGCGCTGGCGGCCGAATGGGGCGCGCAGGTGGTCAACCTGGCCGAGACGCCGGATCCGCGGCCGCTGGTGCAGGCCATGGTCGGTCCGGCGGGGCTGGACGGCGCCTTGCTGACGCTGGCCAGTGCCAGCGATGGGCCGGTGCATCAGGCGGCCCAGCTGTGTCGCAAGCGCGGGCGGCTGGTGCTGGTCGGCGTGACGGGCCTGCAGCTGCAGCGGGCCGACTTCTACGAGAAGGAACTCAGCTTCCAGGTCTCGTGCTCGTACGGCCCGGGCCGCTACGATCCGGCCTACGAGCAGCGCGGCCAGGATTACCCGCTGGGCTTCGTGCGCTGGACCGCCAAGCGCAACTTCGAGGCGGTGCTGGCGCTGCTGGCCGAGCGCCGGCTCGACGTGCGCCCGCTGATCACGCAACGGGTCCCCTTTGCCGAAGCCCAGGCCGCCTACGCCGGGCTCGGGCGGGCGGGCGGCCTGCTGGGCCTGGTGCTCGACTACGGCGACGCTCCGGCCGAGCCCCCCACGGCGGACCAGCGCCTGGTCACGCGCCCGCGACCCGCGCGCCCGGGGGCCTTGCGCGTGGCCCTGGTGGGCGCCGGAGACTTCGCCACCCAGCGCCTGCTGCCGGCCTTGAAAGCGGCCGGGGCCGAGCTCGCGCTGGTGGCCAGCCCTGGCGGGACGCGGGCGGCCTGGGCCGGCCTGCGCTTCGGCGCGGCCGGCATCACCTCCGAGGTCGAGCGGGTCTTTTCGGATCCAGCGGTCGATGCCGTGGTGATCGCCAGCCGACACGACTCCCACGCGCGCCTGGTGGTGCAGGCGCTGCAGGCCGGCAAGCCCGTCTTCGTGGAAAAGCCGCTGGCCGTCGACCCGGCGGGTCTGGCGGCGGTCACGACCGCCCACGAGGCCGCCGCCGCGCCGCTGCTGGCCGTCGGCTTCAACCGGCGCTTCGCGCCCCTGGTGCAGCGCCTGAAGCGCCTGCTTGCCAGGCTTGGCGGCCCCCGCAGCCTGGTGCTGACGGTCAACGCCGGGGCGTTGCCGGCCGAGCACTGGAGCCTGGATCCGCACGAGGGCGGCGGGCGCCTGGTGGCCGAGGGCTGCCACTTCGTCGATCTGCTGCGCGACCTGGCCGGGGCCCCGATCCGCGACTGGCAGGTCACGGCGCAGGGGCCGGACGCCCAGACCTTCACGCTCAGCCTGCGCTTTCATGATGGCAGCACGGGCACGCTGCACTACCTGGCCAGCGGGCATCGCAGCTTTCCCAAAGAGCGCCTCGAGGTGTTCGCCGGCGGCGCGGTGCTGCAGCTCGACAACTTCCGCGTGCTGCGCGCCTGGGGCCTGGCGGGCGTGTCGACGCAGCGGCGCTGGCGCCAGGACAAGGGCCATGACGCCTGCCTGGCGGCTTTTCTGGCGGCCGTGCGCACGGGCGAGGCGCCGGTGCCCTTTGCCGAGCTGCACGAGGTGTCGCGCGTGACCCTGGAGGCGGCTGCCGCGGCCGCGGCGAACGCCCGCTGAACGCCCCCGCATGCGCACCCGCCTGTTCATGCGCCATCCCGGCGCGGGCTTTCACAGCATCGAGGGGCTGTTCGGGGCGGTGTTGCCGCATCTGCCGGCCGCCTGGCGGGCCGAGCTGGTGGTGGTGCCGCAACCCAGCCGCGGCCTCTGGCCGCGCCTGCAGAATCTCTGGTTCTGTCGGCGCGCGGCGGCCGAGTTGAACCACGTGACGGGCGACATTCACTACGTGGTCTTTGGCCTGCCGCGCGCCCGCACGATCCTGACGATCCACGACTGCGGCTTCCTGCGCAAGCCGGGGCGACTCCGGCGGGCCTTGCTGCGCTGGCTGTGGTATGTCCTGCCGGCGCGCCGGGTGGCGGCCCTCACGACGGTCTCCGCGCACAGCGCCCGCGAGCTGCGCGCGGTGCTCGGGCCGCTGCCGGTGCCCATCCACGTGGTGCCGAACTGCGTCTCCCCGGCATTCCAGTCGCAGCCCCGGGCCTTCGACGCGGCCTGCCCGCGCATCCTGGTGGTCGGCACCCAGGCCCGCAAAAACCTGGAACGCCTGGTGCGGGCCGTGCAGGGTCTGTCGGTGCGGCTGGACATCATCGGCGCCCTGAGCCCGGCGCAGCAGGCCCTGCTGCAGGCCTGTGGCATCGCCTACACGCAGGCCGCCGATCTCGCCCCCGAGGCCGTGCGGGCGCGCTACGAGGCCTGTGACATGCTGGCCTTTCCCTCGCTGGATGAGGGCTTCGGCATGCCGATCCTGGAGGCCCAGCAGGTCGGGCGTCCGGTGCTGACCAGCGATCGCGCGCCGCTCTGCGAGGTGGCCGGGAGCGGGGCCTGCCTGGTCGACCCCAGCTGCGAGGCGGCGCTGCGCGCCGGGGTGCAGCGCCTGATCGACGACGCGGACTACCGCGCCCGGCTGGTGGAAGCCGGTTTCCGCAACGCGAGACGTTACACGCCTCAGGCCGTGGCGGCGCAGTATGCGGCGGTCTACGCGACGGTGCAGCCAGCCTCGGACTGAGGCCTGTCAGCTCGCGTGTGGCGACGCGGTGGCGTCTGGCCCATCACAGTGCGCTCGACTCCGCCAGCGCCCCCGGGGGGTCTGGGCTGGGCGGGGGCGCCACCGGGATCTCAAAGTTGGGGAAGCGGGGGGCGCCGGTGCCCTCAATCAGGCTCAACTCTCGCAGCTGGATGAACGACTGGCCAGCACCGCCCAGCTTGAAGGGTTGGCCATTGGTGCGCCGGATCGGCACGTCGATGCGGATGGTCTGCGATCGCAGCGCGCCGGGGTAGGGGTTTTGCGTCGCGTTGACCTGTGCGGGCGGCAGCAGTTCGAACACGAAGCCCACGCTGCCGTTGATGCCGAAGACCTCGCCCTTGTCGGGGAAATGCATCGAGGGGGTGCTCGGCGTGAAGAGATAGTTGGTCAGTCCGAAGGTGAAGGTGTGATTGGCGCTCAGGGGGCGCAGCGACCAGGAGGGCTGCCCCAGCGCCGCCGGCGCGAACACCTGCGCTGCTCCCAGGTTGGCCTCGACGGTGCTCTGCAGGGAGGTGCTGGGGATCCCGCTGGAGGCGATCGCCAGCGCATTGAGCAGGTTCAGACCCGAGCCGGCGCTGGGGTTGCTGGCATTGTATCCGACGATGCCAATCGTTGCGCTGGCCGTCGAGGCGTTCCGGGTAAAGGTCCAAGCGCTGCCCTTGCTGACCGTGACCCGGCGATTCCCCGCGTTGTCGCCGAGGGCGGTGTCGACCGCGTCCTGAATGTCGGTGGCCGTGAAGTTCGAGAAGATCCCGAAGACCGGGAAGGTCGTGCCGTCGACCACCAGTCGCAGGGTGCGCGAGGCTTGGGTGTTCGGCAAGGTCCCCGTGGTGGTCGAGGCCGTGGTGTTGCCCTGAATCTGCGGATTGCCCGGTCCGGTCTGGTCCGTGTCCGTCACGCAGATGATGCGCAGCGCGCCCAGGGGGCGGACGGTGCTGCTGGCCGGCGGGGTCACGAAGATGCGCGCGATGCCGATGCCGTTCGAGGCGGTGCCGTCGTCGAGCACCGTCTGGCTGATGGTCCAGGTGCTCGAACTGAAGTCATTCGCCGTGAAGGCCTGGGCGCCCGTGCGCTCAGCAGCCGTCAGGGGCCGTTGCATGTTGAAGAAGGGTTCGCTCAGCACCACGTTGGTGATGTCGCAGACCTGGCCTTCCAGCAGCCCGCTGGTGCGGCGCAGGCGCAGCGCCAGCGGCTTCGGCGTGCTGGTGCCGGCGGGCAGGTTCAGGTTGGCAATCGTCAGGCGACGCCCAACCGGCGTCGGGGTGGGGCTGATGGTGACCCCGTCGAAGCTGGCCGAGGCCACCACCACCCCGGTGGCGATGTCGAGTGCGACCGTCACCTGAGCCGCCACCGACGGATGGGTGTTGCGCAAGGGCAAGGTGTAAAGCACCTCGTCATCGACCTCGAGCAGGCCGTAGTTGACGCCCGCCCGGCTGATCACGTCATCATAGGACACGCTGCCATCGAGCACGCTGGCGTTGAAGTCGCTGAGGGTATACGGGTCGACGGCCCGGGGCGCGGACCAGTCCGATCCCCCGATGCCCAGCTGCACGGCCTGAAGGGTGAAGGTGCCGGTCTGGATGGCGTAGGGAATGCGGATCACCACGCTGCCGACCCCGAAGTTGCTGGTGACACTCTCGGGCAGCACCTCCCAAACCAGGCTGGGGTCCGCCTGCGAGCGCAGTCGGATGAAGATCTCGTCCGCCCGGCTCGACAGCCCCTGGCCGAAATTCAGCGTGCATAGCCCGCCCGGCACCAGGGAGCCCACCACCGTCGGGGCCGTGATGCTCTCGAAGCTGTCCATCTGGATCGACATGATCACGCTGGTGGCCGTGTCCGAGCTGGTGCTGGCATTGACGCTTTCCCGCCGCTCCAGCGCGATTCCGCCCCGCGTCTTGCCGCTGGCCGTGCCGCGCAGGTCGAGCTTGCCGACGGCCCCGTTGACGTTGAAGGCGTAGAAGCCGGTGGTGGTGGTGATGGTGGAGGCCGCCCCGGTGCCGCCATTGGACAGCAGCACGCCATTGCCGCTGGCCTGGGCGATCGTGCCATTCGAGGCCGTGACATTGATCCGCGCGGGGCTGTTGACGGGCCCGATCACGGCGCAGCCGCGCGGGTCGGCCACGACGCCGACGACCGTCACGTTGCGCGCGGCCGGCGCGGTGGCGACCGGCGTCGAGGTGACGGTCTGCTGTAACTCGAAGCCGCGGCGCGGGGCTACCGCGTCATCCAGACGTCCCGCCGCGGCCCCCAGGCCCTCCCGCAACACGGCCACGTTGACGTGGTGAAGGCCGCAGACGCGGTTGGTCTGGATCTGGGCCTGGCCGTCCGTGTAGCCCTCGGCGAAGACCTGGAGGGTGTGCCGGCCGGGCTTCAGGCCGGTGAGGGTGTAGGCTCCCTCGGCGGTGGTGGTGGCAACGCTCGGGGCGCCCGCCACGGACACGCGCGCGCCCGCGACCGGTTCGAACTCGCCCTTGAGCGGGTTGAAGGCCATCACGACACCTTGAACGGTGTCTGCCGGCAGGGTCGCCATCCCCGTCTCCGGCGTTCCGGTCAGGGGGCTGACGGGCACGGCGCTTCCGGTGGGCGGCAGGGCGGTGATCGGAGCAAAACAGGAGGCGAGCAGGAAGGCTGAGGCCACCGGCAAGGTGACCGCCCGAGGGGGGCATCTAAAAGGGTTCAGCCTGCTCGCCGACATCACTGGGCCTCGCTGCTCAGCGCGTCAGCACAAAGCTGATGCCCCCCACACCGTTCCGGCTCACCGAGATGAACAGGGGCGTGGGGTCGTGGACGTAACCGCTTTTCTGCGCCAGGCCGAAGTAATTGCCGGCCGCCAGGGACGCCAAGGTGAAGATGCCGGAGGCGTTGCTTTTGAGATCGGCGCGCAGCGCATGGTTGCTCGAGGCAATCAGGGTGACCCAGACATCCGCCAACGGCTGGCGGGCACCGGCGCTCATGTCGACCGTCTCGCCCTGCACGGTCCCGTCGCCGGTCGGCAGGCTGTTGCTGGGGCTGCCTGGCAAGGCAAAGCGGAAGGCGGCCGGGAAGTCGGGCAACATCTGAATCGTGGCCGCGCTCTCGGTGCTGGGCGTGATCGGCACCAGGCGTCCGCCATTGCCGCTGACGCCCGGGTCGCTCGCCGCCGGCGCGCTCGGGTTGGCGGCCTGCCCGCCCCCGCCGGTGGCCGGCGTGCTCGCTCCGCCCCCGCCGCCTCCTCCGCCTCCGCCACCCCCGCGGCTGACCACAGGCAAGATCGTGGTGGGGGCGGCCTGGCTCGCCTGCGGCAGCAGCGCCTGGGCCGGCGCCGGGTTGAGCGTGGTGACCGGGGCGGCCGCGGGCAGGCCGGTGACCGGCACCGCAGCGGCGGTCGGGCTCGGGCGGGCCGGAAGCGGCGTTGGCTTGGTTTTCAGGCTGATCGGGGCGCGCTTGACGGTGGTGGTCGCCTTGGCGGTTGGCAGTTTGCAGCCAACCAGGGCCTGCACACCCAGCATGAGCAAGGCGGCCGTGCGCAATCCGATCAGGACCGAGGATGATGGGGGCATACGGACCTGGCGATAAAAAAGGCCCCGTGCGGGGCCTGGGGGGCGCCGACCGGCCTCCCGCGGAAGCCGGCCGGCGAACGGCGCGTCAGAGGCCTGTCTGCACCGCGATCCCGCCCGCGCCACCGAAGGTGGTGGTGGAATTGCTGACCGTGTCCGAGAAGGGGAAGCGCGTGCCGCCCGTGCCCTCGACCCGCGAGAAGCGTTCGATTTTGGCGTTGGAGTGCGCCGTGCCCCCCAGGGAGATGGCGCCGCCTCCGGTCCTCTGAATCGGGATCTCGATGATGATCTGATTGTTGCGCCCCGTGGGGTAGGGGTTCTGGGAGGCGTTGGTCTGCTGCGGCGGGATCAGTTCGAAGGCGATCGCGGCGGAGCCCGAGGCGGTCGCGGCGCTGGCCGGGAACTGCTGGGCCGAGTTGGCGGAGGTGAGCGTGATGTTGGAGGTGCCGTCCGTGACGATCGTGTCGGTCGAGACGGCACGGACCGTCCAGCCGGCGCGGTTGACTGTGGCCGAGCCCAGGTTGATGGTCAGACCGCCCGAGGACGAGCTGAGCGCCAGACCGCTGGAGGCGATGGCCATAGCATTGAGGATTTCCAAGCCTGACCCCGTCGTGGGGGCGCCGGCATTGTAGCCGAGAATGCTGATCGAGGCGCCGGCCGCGGCCGAGTTGCGCGTGAAGACCCACGACGAGATACCGTTGGCCTTGCTGACCGTGACCCGCCGGTTGGCCGCCACGTCGCCCAGGGTGGAGTCGATCGCGTCCTGCACGTCCGCCACGGAGAAGCCGGTGAAGATGCCGTTGATGGCGAAGGTGGTGCCATCGACCGTCAGACGCAGGGTGCGCGAGGCGGAGGTGTTGGGCACGGTGCCGACCGTGGTGGCCGAGGTGGCCGTGCCCTGCACCGCCGGGTTGTTGGGGGCCGGCACGTCGGTGTCGGTGATGCCCGAGATGCGCAGCGCCGCCAGCGCGTTGGTGTTGGTGGTCGAGGGCTGAATGAAGAAGCGGGCCAGGCCGATGCCGTTGGAAGCCACGCCGTCGTCTGCGACCTGCTGGGTGATGGTCCAGCCGCTGGAGCTGAAGGCGCTGGCGGTCAGGGCGTTGGCCCCGGTGCGCGCCGCACCGGTCAGGGTCTTCTCCAGGCTGAAGTTGGTCTCCTTGATCACCACGTTGCTGATGCCGAACTCCGTGCCGTCGGCCAGGCCGCCGGCATTCCGCAGGCGGACGACCAAGTTCTTGGCGACGTTGGTGCCGGCCGGAAGGGCGATGTTGGTGAAGGTCAGCTTACGGCTCACGGGCTGCGGGAGCGGGCTAATGTCCACTTCGTCGAAGCTGGCCGAGGCCACCGTGGCGCCCGTGGCCACTTCCATCTCGACCGACACGACCACCGCCACCGAGGCATTGGTGTTGCGCAGGGGCAGGGTGTAGACGGCGTCGTCGTTGGCTTCGAGCAAGCCAAAGTTCACGCCGGCCAGCGTGGTGACGTCCTCGAAGCTGGTGGCACTGTCGAGCACGGAATTGTTGAAATCCGTGGCCGAGTAGGAGACGGCGTTGAACTGGGAGCTCCAGTCGGTGGGGCTGATGCCGAGCTGCACCAGCTGGGCCGAGACCGTGCCGGTGGTGATCAGGGCAGGCACGCGGAAGGTCAGGGAGCCCGTACCGTTGGTGGCGGTGATCGAGCTGGGCAGGACGTCCCACACGTTGCTGGACGAGGTGCCGGTGCGGATGCGGATGAAGAATTCATCGGCGCGGTTCGAGAGACCGCTGGCCACGTTCAAGGTGCACAGGCCGCCGGGGACCACCGAACCGACCGCGGTGGGGGTCGAGAGGGTCTGGAAGCTGTCCATCTGGATGGACATGATCATGTCGGTGGTGGCGTCGCTGGGGGTGCTCACGACGGTATTGGTGCGGCGCTCCATCGCGATGCCACCAGGCGTACGGCCACTGGCCGTGCCGCGGACGTCGACCTTGCCCACCGCGCCGTCGACGCGGAAGGCGTAGAAGCCGGTGGTGGTGGTGATGGTCGAGGCTGCGCCCGCGCCGCCGCCGGCCAGCAGGGTGCCGTTGCCGCTGGCCTGCGCGATGGTGCCGTTCGAGGCCGTCACGTAGACGCGGGCCGGGTTGCCGGCGGGTCCAATCACGGCGCAACCACGCGGGTCGGCGACGACGCCCACCACGGTGATGTTGCGGGCGGCTGGGGCGGTGGCGACCGGCGTGGAGGTGATCGTCTGCTGCAATTCGAAGCCGCCCTTGGGGGCTGCCCCGCTGTCGAGGCTGCCGCCCGCGGCGCCGAGCCCTTGGCGCATCATCGCCACGTTGACGTTGCTCAGGCCGAACACCTTGTTGGCCTGAATCGTGGCCTTGCCATCCGAGTAGCCTTCCGCGAACACCTGAATCTCGTGCTTGCCGGGCGCCACGCCCGTCAAGGTGTAGGTGCCGTCAGCGGCGGTGGTACCGAAGATCTTGGCGCCGGCGACGGACACCTGGGCGCCGACCACCGGCTCGAAGTCTTGCTTCTGCGCATTGAAGGCCATCACGACACCCTTGACGGTGCCGGCAGGCAGCGGCGCGACGGCCGGGATCGGGGCGTCCACCGAGGAGGGGCCCTGCAGCGGTGCGCCTGTCGGGGTCACCGACGTCACCGGGGCAAAGCACGAGGCCAGCATGAAGGCCGAGGCCACGGGCACTGTCAGAGACCGGAACATGACGACATTTCGCATCGGGGTTACTCTCTTTCTGGCGGAGGAAGGCAAGGTGGGACCGATCAGTCACGAGCGGGGGTCGACCACGGGGCACCAAACTCGCCGATGACCATTGCGCCAACAATATGAAAAGCGGAAGGGCGTGGCTGTAAAGTTGATCACAAGTGGACCGTACCCGTGGGGCGCCGTGTTTATGCACGCGAAACGCAAACTGTCGGAAGCCTTAATACTTCCAGGCATCAGCTTGGCAACGGCGGTGCAGCCCGGCCACACGCCCGCCTCCCTCGCTGGCCCTGTCACCAGGGTTCGGAACAGACGGCGTTTGTGTTAAGGTCCTCATCGACTGCGGCGGCGATCAACTTGAGGGGAGGCCCATGCGCGCCGTTCATATCGTGCCGGCCCTGGCCGAGGACGCCAGCGGCCCCACTTACGTCGTGACGCGTCTGCTGCCGGCCTTGCAGGCGCAGGGCTGCCGGGCTGATCTGGCCACCCTCGAGGCCTCCCCTGATCGGGAGCGCCCCTGGCTGCACGCGTTCCCGCGTGGGGCGGGGCCCCGTCGCTGGGGCGCCTCGCCGGCGTTGCTCGCCTGGCTACGAAATGAGGCCGCCACGAGTCGGATCGGGGTGCTGCACAACCACAGCCTGTGGATGTGGCCCAACGTCTATCCGGGTTGGGTGGCCCGTCGCTTTCGTCTGCCTTACGTGGTCTCGCCCCACGGGACGCTCTCGCCCTGGGCCATGCGCAGCGGCTCTCCGCTCAAGCGCCTGGTCTGGCCCTTGCTGCAGCGCCCGGCGCTGGCGCCCGTCTCGTGTTTTCACGCGACGGCCCTGCACGAGCGGGACGACATTCGCCGCTGGGGCTTCCGGCAGCCGGTGGCCGTGATCCCGAGCGGCATCGATCTGCCCGTGTGGCGTCCCAAACATCATTGCTTGCCCCGCACGCTGCTGTTTCTGGGCCGCCTGCACCCGGTCAAGGGCCTCGATGGCTTGCTGCACGCCTGGGCCCGGCTGGAGGGGGCGCACCCCGACTGGCAGGTGCGGATTGTCGGCCCGGATGTGGGCGGGCACCGGGCGGTGCTGGAGCGCCTCGCGGGTCGCTTGGGCCTGCAGCGGGTCCAGTTTGCCGGTCCGCTGGCGGGGGAGGCCAAGTGGCAGGCGCTGGCCGAGGCCGAACTGTTCGTGCTGCCCTCGCACAGCGAGAACTTTGCCGTGGCCGTGGCCGAGGCGCTCGCGGCCGGCACCCCCGCCCTGGTCTCGCAGGCCGCCCCCTGGGGCGAACTGCCCCTGCGCGGGGCCGGCTGGTGGGTCGCGCCGGGGCTGGACCCCTGGGTGGCGGCGCTGGATCAGGCCTTGGGCCGACCGGCCGCGGAACTCTCCGCGATGGGCGAACTCGGGCGCGCCTGGATGGCACGGGAATTCGACTGGGCCGTGGTGGCCGGCCGCATGGCCGAGACCTATCGCTGGTTGCTGACAGGAGGGGCGCTCCCGCCATGGATCAGCCGGGATTGACCGCGCGCTGGATCCCCGGCGTCGCCCCCGTGGCGGTGCTGATCCTGGCGCTCAACGAGGCCCATCAGCTGGAAGGCTTGCTGGAAAATCTGCAAGGCTTCGCTCAGGAGGTCTTTCTGGTCGACAGCCTGAGCCGTGACGAGACCGTCACGATCGCCCTTCGATATGGGGTGACGGTGGTGCAGCGTCGCTTCACGGATTTTGGCGATCAGTGGAACTTTGCCCTGCGTGAGCTGCCGATCACCGCGCCCTGGACCCTGAAGCTCGATCCGGACGAGCGGCTGACCGACGCGCTCAAGGCCGAACTGCTCGCCACGATGGCCCGCCGCGAGGCGGTGGGGCTCCGCCTGCCGATCCGGTTGCATTTCATGACCCGTCCCCTGCCCGTTCGCCTGACCCTGCTGCGCGCCTGGCGCACCGGCGCGGCGCATTTTTCGGCCACGCGCGTCAACGAGCACGCTCACGTGGCGGGTCCTGTGGTCACGCTGCGGGGGGAGATCGCGCACCACGACAGCCCGGATCTGCACCACTGGTGGGACAAGCAGAACCGCTACACCACCGCTGAGGCCCTGTCGCTGGCCGAGGGGGCCCCGCTGGCCGATACGCCCAGGCTGTTCGGCACGGCGCTGCAGCGACGCATGTGGTTGAAGCGGCACTTTTTTCGCCTGCCGGGGCGCTACCAGGCCCTGTTCCTGTATTACTGGCTGATTCGCGGCACCTGGCGGGCCGGGTTTGCCGGCTACGCCTGGGCGCATCTGCGCGCCGAGGTCATGCGCCTGCGCGAGTTCAAGCGGCGTGAGATGGCGCTCACGGGTCGCCCGCCACGCCGCTGGCCGAGCGAGCCCGGGGAGCCGGACCCCCGCGTGCCGCAGGCGTGAGCACGGTTCCGAGCGGAGCCTCGCGATGAGCGGCGCGTTCGCCTACGCGCGCTCGCGCTGCTGGCGGCGGTGCAGCAGCCAGAGGGCGAACAGCCCCGGTCCGGCCAGCAGCACGGCCTTGATGTTGTAGAACATGTAGGCGTCCGGAATCACGAACATGAACAGCAACATCCCGTAGGCGGCCTGCCAGAAAGGCTCGCCCATGTAGGCCAGCCGAAACTGCCACAGCAGGCGGAAGAACAGCCCGTAAATGGCCGCGAAGACGAGGCCGAAGGGCCCGAACACGAAGTAGGCCTCGCCGATGCGCCCCACCGGCGTCTCCGACAGCAGCTGTTCGTGGCCCCAGATCGCGCGCGTCGCGAAGTGGTTGAAGCTCAGGTGCGGGCGGTCAGGCCAGACCCAGCGGGGAATCAGGTTGCCCAGCTCCACCACGCTGCCCAGGAAGAAGGCCTCGCGATCCCAGTCGTCGGGTCGGGTCATGAGAATGTACAGGCCCCGGATCTGATTGTGACGCTCGACCAGCGAATTGAGCGCGGTGCCGCTGTTCTCCAGGAAGGTCTCGCTGATCACGCCCGCGTTGCGCGAGAGCACCTCCCAGGACACCTCGCCGCGCACCTTGCCGTAGAGCCGCAGGGTGTGGCTGTAGATCGAGAAAGCCACGCCCAGCACCAGCAGACCCGCAATCAGGCCCTTGCGCAGGCGCTGCTGCGTCAGGTTGACGTAGACCAGGTACAGGAAGAGAAACAGCAGCAGCTGGCCCTTGGCCGTGCTGATGGCGGCCGAGGTGAGCAGGACCAGGCCCAGCAGCCCCAGCTGGAACGCGATCACCCCGCGCAGCCGCGCGTGCTTCAGCAGGCTGAAGGCCAGCGGGAAGTACATGTAGACCACCGGGTAGAGCGATTCGCAGATCAGCCCGCCCAGCGAGGCGTGCAGGTCCGTGATGTCCTCATAGAGGGTAAACCAGTTGCCGGTGGCGGCTCGGTAGGCGAAGGGCGCCAGCGCGAAGAGGAAGCCCAGGTGCAGGACGGGCGCGTAGCGTTCGGCCTCCTGCGGGTCGTCCGTCGAAGGGGAGGTCGGCGTGGCGTCTGGAAAGCCGCGCAGGAAGAAGACCGCCAGCAGGATCAGCTGAAAGACCGTGGCGAACAGCATCGAGAGCGCCAGCGTGTCGGGGTCCAGGTCGGGATCCGGGCTCCAGGGCGAGCTGATCCAGAGCGGGTAGAGCGTGTAGACCAGGTAGCCGAGGCCCAGCACGTAGGTGGGCGGCATCAGCCAGAGCGTGTGCGGGGCGCGCTGTTGCACCGCCCGCACGTAGCGCCAGCCGATCACGGTGTTGAGAACGGCGATCAAGAGGATGAAGGCCATGGCCGAGGGTCCTTTTTCGCGTCAGGCGTGGTGGTGATGGGGCCGGGCCAGGCGCCAGGCCCGCCAGAGCGCCAGGCCATAGGCGGCAAACGCCCCCGGCAGTCGCCAGGGGGCCCGCAGGATCTGCCGGCGCAGGCAATACTTGCGCAGGCTGCGCAGGCAGACCTCGTACCAGAAATTGCGGCGCAGGGGAAAGTGTTTACACAGGAAATACAGGGCCGGAAAGGCGATCTGCCACTCGGGTGGGGCCTGCTGCGGCTGGTCGATGCGGCAGCCGCCGGCCGGGGCGGCCAGGTGCAGCAGGGCTGCCTGGGGCTCATAGACGATCAGGCCGCCCGCGCGGTAGAGGCGCAGCGCCATGTCGGACTCCTCGCGGAAGGCCCAGCCCACGAAGGCCTCGTCGTAGCCGCCGAGCCGGCGGGCCGTGTTCACCCGGATGGCATGGTTGCCGCCCGGAAAGTTGGCGATGCCCCGCGCGGGGGTGTCGCTGTCGAGCTGAAAGTAAAAGTAGTCCAGCTCGCGCGGCCAGCCGCCGGCCGGCGGCTTCGGGTGGTTCCAGCCGCGGGCCTGCACCACCTTACCGGCCACCGCATCGACGCCGGGATCGGCCAGCGCGGCCCGGTGGGCCGCCAGAAAGCCGGGTTCGAGCACGACATCGTCGTCGATGAACACGACGGCCTCGCAGCGCGTTTCCCGCAGGGCCCGGTTGCGCGCGGCCGGAAGATTCGCCGGGGACTGACGGATCCAGCGAAGGGCTTCGCGGTCGGCCCAGGCCTGCAACTGGGCGGCCACCTCAGGCAGGTGGGCCGGGGTCTGGTCGATCACCAGCACCTCGTCGGCCGGCGGCTGTTGCTGCAACACCTGCTTCAGAGTGGCGATCAGCACATCGCCGCGCATGTAGGTCGGGATCGCCACAGCCAGACGGGGCGGGGTCATCGGGGCCTCCGGGGGGTGTTCTCACGCAGCCGCTCATAGAGGGCCTCGTTGGCGGTCAGGGTCGCCGCCAGGCTGAAATGCTGCCGGATATGGGCCTGGCTGGCCTCGCGCAGCGCGTCGGCCCAGGCCGGGAAGGCGCCCAGCCGTGCGAGCGCGCTTGCCAGGGCCGGCGCGTCGTCCGGCGGGACGAGAATGCCGGTTCGACCGTCTTCGAGGTACTCGGTGAAGGGCGGGGCCTGGGTGGCGATCACCGGCGTGCCGCACCACATCGCCTCGGCGGCCACCAGCCCGAAGGTTTCCAGGCTGCTCGGCATCAGCAGGGCGTCGGCGGCCTGCATGACGGCAAACAGCGTGGCCCGGTCGAGGCGCCCCAGCAGGTGGACCCGCTCGGCCAGCCGCGGGCCCACGATCGCCCGAATGGTCTCGCCGGTGTCCTCACCGGCCTCCTGGATGCTGGGGCCCGCGAACACCAGGTGATGGGCCGGATGCGCCGCCAGGGCCTCGCGGGCGGCCTCGGCCACCAGCAGGGCCCCCTTGCGGCGCGACAGGGTGCCGGCATACAGCCAGAAACGGCCGGGCAGAGCGAGTGACTGCGCCCTGCCGGTGGGGGGGCTCACGGGGTAGTACTGCACCGTCACGCTGCGGGGCGTGAGCCCGAAGGTCTCTTGCGTGAGCGTCGAGGCGTGCTGGGAGACGGCGATCCAGTCCGGGTGCCGCTGCAGCGTCAGACGCTCGAACAGGTGGGTGCCCAGTCCCGCCCGCTGGTCGGCTTGTCGGGCGATCGCCGTGGCGCTCAGGTGCAGCCGCACGACCACCGGGGTGCCGGGCAGGCGGAACGGCAGCATGCCCTGGAAGTCGGGCACCTCGACCACGTCCCAAGGGGCCTGCGCGCCCTCCCGGCGCAGCCAGCGCTGGAGGCGGAGCCGATTGCGCAGCCCGGCCAGGCCGCGTCGGGTATCGCCCGGCAGGCTCACCACGCGCACCCCGTCCTCGAGTCGTTCCGTGGCCTCGTTCCCCAGGCCGACCACCGTCACGGCGTGGCCCCGCGCCGCGAGCCCCGGCGCCAGCGTGTGCACGAAGGTGCCGATGCCTCCGCTGGGCAAGGGGGGATATTCGTTGCAGACCAGGGCCAGCCTCATGGCCACCTCACCAACCAGCGCACGGTGCGTTGCGCCGGCCCCGCCAGGGCCGCCGGCAGCCGGCCGGCCCAGCGGTCCAGGGCCTCACCGTCGCTGATCGTGAGCGCCTTCAACTGGCGCAGGCCCCACAGGTACAGGCCGAGCGCGACCGGCAGCCCCGGCAGCAGTGACCAGGGCGGTGCGGCGGCGGCCATCAGCAGGGCGATCGCCCCCGCCGCGAGCGCCGCGGCCACGGCCGTGCGGGCCAACGAGTCGAGCGGCACCGGGGTGTGCAGGCGCCGGGCGATGTACCAGCAGCCGATGCCCACCATCAGGCCTTGCACCACGGCCCGGCTCGCCGCGGCCGCGACGGTGCCGCCCCAGGGCACCAGCAGCAGGCCGCTCGCGATCGTCAGCCCGCCGCCCAGCAGGCAGGTGCGGGTGATGAAGCCGGCCCGGCCGGCGCCGTGAATCAGCGCGGAGCCGACCGCCGAGACGTTCAGGGCCGAGGCGGCGGCCAGGCCCGCGGCGATCGGCACCGCCGGCGCAAAGGCAGGCCCGAACAGCCACGGCAGCAGCACCGGCATGGCGGCACTGGCCATGAAACAGGTGGGAAACAGCACGCTGGCCAGCACGCGGGTGGCGCTGGCATAGGCTTGCTGGTTGCGGCCAGGGTCCGGATGCGCCGCGTTGCTGGCGAAATGACTCACCAGGGCCCCGCTGACCAGCAGGGGCAGCTGGCTGACGAAGCCGGCCATGCTGAGGGCCACCGAAAACTGGGCCACCGCCTCGCTGCCGACGCTGCGCGCCAGAAAGGCCAGCTCCAGGCGTGACCAGACCAGCGCCGAGACCAGGCCCGCGCTCCAGCTGGCCAGCGCGAAGCGCCAGACTTCTCGCTTCAGGGGCGCCGTCGGCGGAGTGGGGGCCTGGTCACGACCCAGGACGTACAGGGCCCCAAACGCCAGGGGCAGCTGGCCGATCACGTAACCCCAGAGCGCCCCGGACACCCCTCCCAGCTGGATCCCGAGCCCGACCGCGACCACCAGCAACCCGGCCGCCGTCGCCTGCAAGCCCGCGGCGCGCGGAAAGGCCTGGCTGGCGGCCAGCCGTCCGGCCAGCAAGCTCCCCAGGCCCTGGCCCACGAGCAGCAGGCAAAAGCCGGGCGTCAGGGGACGCAGCACCGCCAGCGCGCTGCCCCACTGCAGGCTCAGCGCCAGGGCCAGGGCGCCCAGCCCCAGCAGGGCCAGCTGCACGCGCCAGATCCAGGCACTGAGCGCGCGCAGTTCGCTCTCGTCGCCGCGTCCGGCGGCCACCGCGCCGAAGCGCGTGAGCCCGCTCGGCAGCCCCAGCCCGACGACCAGCGCGGCCATCTCCACGATCCAGAGCCCCAGCACCAGCAGGCCGGTCTGCTCCGGGGCGAGGCCACGCGCCACCAGCACTGTCGCCCCGGCCCGCCCGAGCACCGTCAGGACGCTCGCCAGGGCATTCCAGGCGCTGCTGCGCGCCAGGCTCGGCGCGGGTTTGGTCTGAGAGGGCGTCGAAGCGTCGGACACGGGCAAGCGGAAAAAGGGGACGCGCGGGGCCCGACCGGCAGGGGCGGGATGGCCCAGTGTGACATAACGCTGCGCGCGGGGCATGTGATGCCAGGCACGTGGCGTCGTCGCCCGTGTGCAGCGGCCACGGCGCCGGGAAGGCAAATCGGCCAGGCTGGGTATGCGCCCATGAAGTCATTCCCCCGTGCCTTGCGGCTCCCCATCTTTCCGCCGCCCCGTTCGGGCAAGCTCCGCCGTCGCCGGCGCGCGGTTCGCACGACGGCCTACGGGGCCGCTAGCGCGCTGGCCGGTGCCCTGGTGGCGTATGGCTTCAGCCGCGGCCTGTCCCTCCCGC
This sequence comes from Candidatus Sericytochromatia bacterium, assembly GCA_035285325.1. Classification (NCBI taxonomy): domain Bacteria; kingdom Bacillati; class Candidatus Sericytochromatia; species Candidatus Sericytochromatia bacterium. The sequence goes on along the minus strand of JAYKJB010000053.1, from coordinate 1,533 downwards.
CCGTTTGGGCCTGGAGCCTGTTCGCGGCCCTGGCGGTGGTGGGCGTGGCCTTCATCGCCTGGTGGCAGACCCATCCCCGCACCCACGTGCTGGGGGCCTTCTGGGTGGCCGGCATGATGGTGGGAGCGGCCGGCCACGCCCTGAGCGCCCCGCCGCTGCCGGCCGGGCCGCTCGACCCCAACCGGCAGACGGCCGAGCGGGTGTTGTTCCTGAAACAGGCCCTCGAGCGCCGCGGTGACTATCGCAACAGCCTGGCCACCGAGGACTTCTTTCCGGCGCCGCGGGACTTCGTCGCCTTCGTGCTGTCGCAGCCGCGCGGACACACCCTGCTGATCAGCCCTTGGGGCGATGTGCCTCAGTATCAGACGATCGCGCCGAACCTGCGCGCTGGTTTGCCCTCGGCCGCCGATCGCCAGCGCGGCATCGCCGCTCCGCCGCTCGGGCGGGAACTGGGGCCAGGCGTGCCGCCCGTGCCGGGCCACTTCACCCCGCTTTCCTACGGGACGATCCTGTACGATCGCGACCTGCGCTCCGGCCGGTATGTGCTGTACGGCATCGGCAAGCGCGAGGATTTCGCCATCCTGGTCGGGTTTGCGGAGGGAGAGCTGTAGGGCGCAGCGGGGCGCTGGGACGGGTCCGGTGACGAAAGGGGCGGCCTGCGGTAGCCCAGCAAGGCGTGTAGAATGGAGCCCGGCGCGCAAGGGCGGGCGGCAAGGAGCCTGGGGTGGAGCAGACAAAAGGCCAGCTGGTCATCATCGGGGGCGCCGAGGATCGCACCGGCCACAAGGAAATCCTGGGACGCGTGGTGGAGCTGTCCGGCGGCCGGGAGGCCCATATGGTGGTGCTCACCACGGCCAGCAGCCTCGGGCGCGAGATCGAGCGCGTGTACCACACGGCCTTCACCGATCTGGGCGCCCGGCAGGTCACCACGCTGCACGTGCATGACCGCATCGCGGCCAATGACCCGGCGATCGCCGAGGTGGTGCTGAACGCCGGCGGCATCTTCATGACCGGCGGCGACCAGAGTCGCCTGGCCGCGATCCTGGGCGGCTCCGAGGTCGGCAAGGCCATGCACCGCGCCTACAAGCGCCGCGGCGCCTGCGTGGCCGGCACCAGTGCGGGGGCCTCGGCCATCTCCGAGCACATGGTCGCCAGCGGGCGGCAGGGCGTCCACCCGCGCAAGGGCATGTTGAACCTCGTGCCCGGCCTGGGGCTGCTCAACCGCGTGATCATTGACCAGCATTTCTCGCAGCGCCATCGGCTGGGCCGGCTGCTCTCGATCGTGGCCCAGAACCCTTTCCTGCTGGGGCTCGGCATCGACGAGGACACCGCCGTGGTGGTGGCCCCCGACACGTCGCTGTCCGTGGTCGGGGCCGGCGCCGTGACGATCGTGGATGCGCGGCAGATGGACTACTCCAACGTCCACGAAGCCCGCACCGGCCAGATCCTCGCGATGAGCAACATCCAGCTGCACGTGCTGCCCGCCGGGGCGCGCTTCCACATCGAATCGCGCCTGCTGCAGCACGAGGCCCA
>JAYKJB010000052.1 GCA_035285325.1 Candidatus Sericytochromatia bacterium | reverse complement strand
GCCCCCAGCGTGGCGGCCAGCCCGTCGCTGCGGACCTTGGCCAGCACCTGGCGCACCCGCTCGGGCTGCAGGCGCGCCTTGCGCCACCACGAGGCCCGGGCGAACTCCACCAGCATGCGCTCGGTGCCGAGCGAGACCACGCTGGCCCGCGTGCGAATCAGCAGGTGACCCGGGCGGACCACCGGCACCGGCACCTCCAGCCGCTCGACCCCAGCACGGTCGAGCCCCTGCACCAGCTGGCTCATCCCTGGCACAGCGCTTCTCCCCCCGCCTGCTCGCGAGACGGCCCTAACGCGGGTGCCCTCTCCGGCGAGGCGCCCACCCCACGTCGGCGGGCCACCAGCCCCTCCAGAAGATCCAGGTAGCGCGTGGCCAGCACCCGGCGGTCATAATGCTGCGCCACGAAGGCCCGGCCTTGCTGCGCCCGCACCTCGCGCGCCGGATCCTGCTTCAGCTGCCGGATCGCGGCCACCAGCGCGGCCACGTCCCCGGGCGGCACCACCGTGGCTGCCCCAGACGCCTCCAGCAGGGCCGCGGGTTCCCCCGTCAGCGAGGCGATGATCGGGCGGGCGCAGCCCAGCAACTCGAAGAGCTTGGAGGGAATGAACTGACCGAAGGCGTCCAGGTCGCGCAGCGGCACCAGGCAGACGTCGGCGGCGTGGTAACAGGCCGGCACCTCGGCTTTCGGCACGGCAGGATGGAACTGCACGTTGGGCAGTTCCGCGGCCTCGGCCATGAGGGCCTGCTTGCGGGCGCCCTCGCCCACGAAGACGAAGGCCACCTCCGGGTCGTCCTGCAGCAGGCGAGCAGCCGCCAGATGGGTCTCCAGGCCCTGCGAGATGCCGTGCGTGCCCAGGTACAGCACCACGAAGCGATTCGCCACGCCCCAGGCCTCCCGGCGCGCCGCGTGGCGCGGGGCGGGAGCGAACTGGTCGAGGTCGACGCCGTTGGTGATGACGGACAGCTTGTGGGCCGGCACGCCGCGGGCGCGCAGATCCGCCGCAAAGGACTGGGTCACGGTCACGACGTGGTCGGCCTGGTGGTACAGCCAGCGCTCCAGGGCCTCCAGGGCGCGCAGGGCGGGGCCGTCGCGCAGCACGCCGAGGGCCTTGAAAATGCCCGGCCAGAGGTCACGCACCTCGAACACGAAGGGCACGCCCTTGACCCGGCTGATCAGCCAGGCCGCCAGCACCGGAAAGAAGCTGGGCGAACTGGCCACCACCACGTCCACCTCGCCCAGGCGCGGCAGCGTCTGCAGCACCGCCGACGCGGTGAAGCTCAGATGGTTCAGGATGCGCTTGAAGAAGCCCTCGTTGGGCGTCACGTAGACCCAGCTGCGGTAGACCGCCAGGCCGTCCAGGTCTTCTCGCATGCGCCAGCGGCCGCGGTAACCTTCCGGCACCACCCCTTGCGGGTGATTCGGGAAGGCCGTCACGACCTTCACGGTGTGCCCGGCCTCGCGCCAGACGCGCGCCATCTCCAGGCCCCGGGCGGCCGGCGCGCAGGGCTCGGGGGCGAAGTGTTGCGAGAGCCAGACGATCTTCACGTGGACCTCCCGCCGATGCGCCATGTCGTGGTCACCACCACCTGGCGATCGGCAGCGGCAAGGCGCAGCTTGAGGGCCGGCGCCAGGGTTTTCACATGCCAATCCGGCGAGACCGGATTCGATTCGGGCGTCAGCACCAGTCCTTGCGGGCCGACCACCTCCACCTCCGCCACGCAGGCGGGTCCCAGCTCCACCCGGGCCGCGAGGCCCTGCACGGCCAGCCGGGCCTGCGGCGCCAGCTGGAAGGTCCAGGCGTAGTCGTGTGCCCCGCCACCGGCCTCCAGGCAATCGGTGATGCGCCAGTGGCCGCGTCCCAGGCAGGTGACCGTGCGCTGGTGGCGCACCGGATCGCGCAAGCGGGCATAGCCCGTATGGCTACCCACCACCCGCTCGCCCGGCCGCCAGTCGTCGCAGTGGGCCTCGGCCGCGCGCGCGGTGCGAAAGGCCGCCCAGACCTCCGAGCTGTCCTGACCATCGACGGTGACGGTGTTGTGGGCCGGCGTGCCGCGAAAGTGGTCGCGCCAGGGACCCGCGCGGTAGCTGTACACCCCCGGGTCGATCAGGATCGGCTGGCCGTGGCTCCAGAGCAGCACGGCCAAGCTGTCGGCATGGCCGTGCCCCATCTGATGACGCGGCCCCAGCGGCCCACAGTCGAACAACATGTAGTCGTCGTCGGGCTGCCAGCCTTCGCGCAGGACGTAGCAGCCCGCCTGCGCGAAGGCCAGGGCGGTGGTCGAGGGCACTTCAGACGCCATGGCGTCGTAGGCCGCCAGGCCCGGCTCCCCGAACAACCAGGCCAGCGTGTCACGCTCGGCCTCCCCCGCCACGAAGCGCCAATCGGGGCGGTCGAAGTAGACCGCCGCGGCCGCCAGCAGGGCCCGGGCCGCCTCCGGCGCTGCGCCGGGCGAGTCGTTCAGGAGCGGCAGGCGGCCATCGGGTTGCATGAGGCCCATCAGGTGGTCGCCCATGGCCAGCAGGCGCGGCCGCACGCCCTCGGGCACGCCCCAGCCCGCCCGCTCGACCATGACCAGGGTCTCGAAGGCGTCCTGAAAGATGGTGCGGGTATAGGCCGGGCTGTTCTCCTCGTGCGAGCCATCGGGCCGGGTCTGGGCCAGCAACTCCTCCCAGTAGCGCCCGGCCACGCCATGCAGGCGGGCGGCATCGGTCGGGGCCAGCCAGGGCGCCAGGCAGGCATCGGCCCAGGTCAGCGCGTGCAGGTTGGCGAGCCAGTGGTTGCCCAGCAGGTCGTACTCCAGGGTGTTCAGCAGGTGCATGGCCTGCGTCGCCAGCGAACGGCTCAGCGGCTCCCAGGCCGCCCGCAAGGCCAGGGTGTCCTGCAAGGCCGCCAGCACCTGGCACCAGACCACCAGGCGCCGCGCGGTGGGATAAGGATGCCAGCCGGGCCCTCGCCCCGGCGGGTTGTGGCGCACCCAGTCCAGCATCAGGGCCACCAGCTGCTCGGCCGGTCGGCGATCGCCCGTGGCGCTCGCTGCCCGCACCAGGTCCAGCGCCCAGCCGAATTCGTGCAACTGAAACTGCCAGAGCAGCCCGCGCTCCGAGGCCTGGCGCCAGGGCGGCGTGGGCCCCAGGGCCGGCGGCAGGTTCAGAAACGCCCAGCGCCCCGCCATCACCGCTTCGGCCATCGGCGACACGCGCACGGCCCCCAGGGCGAACGGCCGGGGCAAGGGTGCGGGCTGGGCCTTCAAGCGCGGCCGGGGCACCCCCAGCAGCGCCGCCTTGGCCATGCGCCAGCGCCGCCCCAGGCGGCCGGTCACCTGGTGAGGACGCAGATTCTGCAAGGTGCGCACGAACAGCCCTGGCAGCTGCCACCAGGGTCGGGGAGGACGCGGAGGACGGGTCACCTCGCTGGACATCAGAGCCTCAGGCCATTCATCGTCGCGATCTTATGTTCCCCGCACGCGTGCCGCAGTGATCCCTGCGCAAGAGGACGCCACGGCCGAGGCAGCCGGAGCGCGAGGTCCGCGCCGGCTCAGCAGGCCCGGGGCAGCACGCGGCGCGGCCGGGCCGTGCCGTCGCCCAGGGTCATCACCTGGAAATCAGCTGCTTGCCAGGCCTTGCGATCCAGGAAGGCGCGCGTGTCGAGCAGCACCCGGTGCCGCATGAGGTCGCCCAGCCAGTCCGGGTCCAGCCCGCGGAACTCGTTGTGCGGCGTCAGCAGCAGCACGCAATCCGCGCCCGTGAAGGCTTCCTCGACCGAGACCAGCGGCGGGTAATCGAGCTTGGTGACGTGGGGATCGCACACCGCCACGGTATGGCCCGCTTCCTCCAGCCGACGCACCACCTCGAGCGCCGGGCTCTCGCGGTGGTCGCCCACGTTGCCCTTGTAAGCCGCCCCCAGCACGGCAATGTGCAGCGATTGCCCAGCCGGGAAGAGGCGCGCCAGCTTGGCTTCCACGAAGGCCGGCATGGCGTCGTTGACCCGCCGCGCGGTGGTGATCAGGCGCGATTCGGCGGGGGCCTGGTCGACCAGGAACCAGGGATCCACCGAGATGCAATGACCGCCGACGCCGGGACCGGGCGACAGCAGGTTCACCCGCGGGTGCAGGTTGGCCAGCCTTATCACTTCCCAGACGTCCACGCCCACCCGCTCGGCCACCAGCGCCAGCTCATTGGCCAGCGCGATGTTGACGTCGCGGAAGGTGTTCTCGGTGACCTTGACCATCTCGGCCGTGGTGACGTCGGTGACGTGAATGGCGCCGCCCACGATCGAGGCGTAGAGGCCGCGCGCCAGCTCGCCGCAACGCCGGCTGAAGCCCCCCACCACGCGGGAATTTTCCAGCAACTCGAACAGGATCTGCCCGGGCAGCACGCGCTCGGGGCAGTGGGCCAGGTGCACGGTCTTGCCCGGCTCCAGCCCCGACTGCGCCAGAATCGGCCACACCAGGCCCACCGAGGTGCCCGGCGGCGAGGTGGACTCCAGGATTACCAGGTTGTGAGGGCGCAGGCGCGGGGCGATCGCGCGGGCGGCCGCCTCGACGGCGCTGAGGTCCGGACGCTTGTCGGCGGCGATCGGGGTGGGCACGGCGATGATGTAGACATCCGCCTCCGGCACCTCACTGGTGGCCACCAGGCGCCCGGACTGGGTCGCGGCGTGCACCAGGGTGTTCAACCCGGGCTCCTCGATGTGGACCTCACCGCGGTTGACGGTCTCCACCACGCGCGGGTTGGTGTCCACCCCCGTGACGCGAAAGCCGTTGGTGGCAAACAAGCTCGCGGTGGGCAACCCGATGTACCCCAAGCCCAGCACGCAGATGTGTTCGAATTTGATCATACTGGCTCCACCCGCCCGCACAGGGCTCGGGCCCAGCCTAGGTCGTCAGGCCCCCCGGGGTCTGTGACAGAACCCGCATCGTGCCCATCGACATTTCGCGGCGAAGCTTGA
>JAYKJB010000051.1 GCA_035285325.1 Candidatus Sericytochromatia bacterium | reverse complement strand
TAGCGCATCCACTTGGGATCGACCAGTTCGCCCCAGAGCTCCCGCCGCGCGGTGATCAACCGATCCGGCTGGGCCTCCAGATAGCGGTCGAGGGCCGCTTCCAGCTCGTTCAGGCAGGTGGCCGCGTTGGCGGCCGCACGCAACGAGGCCGTCTCAGGCAGGCCCTTCACGAACCAGGCCACGTGCTTGCGGCATTCCGGCACGCCGAGGCGATCGCCCATCTCCTCGACCAGATGACGACACTGCAGCCGGCAGGCCTCGATCCGCTCGAGCAGGGTGGGCTCCGGCAAGCACTCGCCGGTGGCCAGAAAATGCTGGGCACGCTTGAAAATCCACGGATTGCCCATGGCCCCGCGCCCGATCGCCAGCGCATCGACCCCGGAGCTGGTGAAGCGCTCCCAGGCATCCTCCGGCGTGAGGATGTCGCCATTCCCGATCACCGGAATCGTGAGCGCCTGCTTGAAGGCCGCAACCGCCGTCCAGTCGGCCTGCCCGCCGTAGCCCATCACTTTGGTGCGGCCGTGTACCCAGACGGCGTCCAGGCCACAAGCCTCCGCCATGCGGGCGATCGCGAGGCCCGTCAACTCGTCGGCATCCCAGCCCAGCCGCATCTTGACCGTGACGGGAATGCGCACGGCCTGGCGCACGGCCTCGAAGATCGCGGGCGCTTCGTCCGGATAGCGCAGTCGGGCCGCGCCATTACGGGAGTTGACCAGGTGGGGCGCGGGACAACCGAAGTTGAGGTCGACCAGGTCGGCGCCCTCGGCTTCGGCCTTGGCGGCAGCGGCCGCCAGGAAGGCCGGGTCGTGTCCCGACAGCTGGATGGCCACCGGAGACTCGTCGGGATGCAGGACCATGCGCTGCGCCATCTCGTGATGGCCTCGCAGCCAGGCCTCGCCGTTGACCAGCTCGGTCGAGAGCAAGCTGGCCTGGTCAAAACGCCGCACGACGCGCTTGAAGGGACTGTCGCAGATGCCCGCCATCGGCGCAAGCATGACCCGGCTGTGCAGCACCAGCGAGCCGAGGCGCAGCGGCGTACGCGCCCGCTGGCGTGCCGGATGCTCGCTGGCGGGGGCCTCGCCCCCCCTCTCAGTCGTCATAACCGCCCCCACGCTGGCGCTTCTTGGCGCCTTCCTTCTTCTTGCTGGCCAGGCGGCGTTCGCCGCTGGCGCGCGTGGGCTTGGTGGCCTTGCGCGGCACCGGGGGCACCAGAGCCTGGCGCACCAGCAGCGCCATACGCTCCAGCGCCGCTTCCCGGTTCGCCAGCTGGTGACGGGAGGTCTGCGCCACAATCACCAGCGTGCCGTCCCCCAGCAGGCGGCTGCCGGCCAGGTCGGCGAGGCGCGCGCGCGCGTCGTCGCGCAGGCCGTCGATCGCCGCCAGCGCCACGCGCAGCTCGATCTTGGAGGCCACCTTGTTGACGTGTTGGCCCCCGGGCCCGCCGCTGCGGGAGGCCCGGAAGGTCAACGCATCTTCCGACACCCAGACGCCTGGTGCCAGGGTCACTTCTGCCATGCCGCTCCCCTCACCTCTCCATGATACGACACCCGGCGCGTCGCTATGCCTCTCACGGCGTGGCCCATTGCGTCGTCGGTGATGCCTTCCCACGCCGAGTTCGCAGGCAGTGGGGTACGATGAAGGATAGGAATCTGACCCATGCAAGGCTTCTGGCGCTTCGGGCGCTTCCGTCACTACCGCTTACAAGCAGCGCCCCTGGCTCCCCAGCAGGTGGCGGAGATCCGGCGTGCCGTGCTGAACTCGCCCCTGATGGGCGCCAGCAACCTCAACCAGCGATTCACAGGCACCTATGGGTTTTCCGTCGCCTTCTGCCGCAGCCAGCTGGATGAAGTCATCACCCAGTTTCCGGCTTTTGCGCCCTTCTTCGAAGCCGCCCTGCGTCCGGAATGCAATGCGTTTTTCCTCAACCCGCTGCTGATCACCAACGGCGCCGGGGTGGCCCCGCACATCGACCTGAGCCTGAGCAGCCACATCCCGGGCGTGCGCACCCCGCGCAGCGTCTCCGTGCTGTACCTCGAGGTGCCCCCCAGCTTGCGTGGGGGTGACTTGAAGCTCTATGAGGGCCAGCGTCTGAAGGCCACCGTCACGCCGCGCGAGGGTGCCCTGGTGACCTTCCGCGGCGAACTGCGCCATGAGGTCACCCCGGTGGACGCGGGGGCGCCGGACATTTACGAGGCGCGGCTCAGTCTGGTGGTGGAACAGTACCGCCTGACGGACGTGCAACTGGCGCACCTGCCCGACGTTCGGGTGGGCACGCGCCGTGAGGCGACCCCGGCGGAACCGCCACTCTCGGGCGGGACGGGGCCGGGGCCCTTCGGCGACGAGGTGCGCCGCTGGCTGGCCGGCCCCCCGGACGAACGCGGGGTTATGTAACACACAACCCCACCATGACGGCTGGAATTCTGACCAGATCATGGGGCTTGTTTGATCTGGACTGATCGGCTCAGATCTGGAGATCCTGATCACAAGATCATTTCCGGCATTTCGCCGCAAATCAAGTCGATGTGTACACAACTGGCAGATGAACGGGCCAAGATCAGAGATGTGTATCACACAATTCCATTGACAGATTTCAGATCAACCGATCCGAGCGCCCAACTGTCCCCCGTGGCACTGAGGTGCCCCAAGGCGACACCCCGCTGCCACCCGAAAAAAAAGGCCCCCACGAGTCGTGGGAGCCTCCATCGCGTGATTCGCCCGTCCAGCTTGCGGGCGAAGGCAGCCGATGCCGGTGGGGCCGCTACGCGGCGGCCCCGGGAACTTCGCTCGAAGCTCCGCCCGGACGCCGGTCTTGTGCCGCCAGGACGTAGGTGTAAATCACCATCGCCACCAGCGACACGCCCCCGACCCCCGCGATCCAGTACCAGATGACCTGCGGATGATGCAGGTTCCAGAGCATCTGCGTGGCCTGCGGAATCGTCAGCTGCGCCTTGGCCGCCAAGGTTTCCATGACCTTTTCCTTGGGAATGGCCGCGACCGCCTCCGGCGTCATGCCGCCCTGCGACTGAAGCCAGGCCCGCGCGAAGTTGACCTTGTCGCCGTGATGCTCGTAGAAGTTACCCGCGAAGATCGAACCCAAGGCCCAGCCCAAGCCGCTCGGCACCTCGCCGTAGCCCATGAACAGCGCGCGCTTGTCCGGCGGCGCAATCGTGCCCATGTAGTCCTTGGTGCGCGGGCTGCTAAGCATCTCGCCGAGCGTAAAGACTGCCACTCCGCCGATCACCAGGGTGCCCAGCTGGGTCATTCCGGCCATCAGGATGCCGGCGATCGCCGCCAACATGCCGATGCAGATCGCCACCAGCGGCTGGAAGCGCGAAGCCACATAGGCCACCGGGATCATGAACACCATGATCAAGCCGGAGTTCAGATTGAGAATCTGGGCCGAATCCACCCCGCCCTCACGCGAGTGAAACAGGCTGGGGGTGCTGGCGACGGTCGTCCAGTCGTCGATGAAGTTGGGCAGCAGGTCGAACAACTGGTGGAACGAGAACCAGAATCCGCTGAACACCAGAATGAACACGGCCAGCCGCGGCTGCAGAATATCCCGCAAGGACGTGACGAAGATGCGGCCCACCTCGGCCAGGCCATCTTGCCAGCGCTCATAGGGCGCCGGGCGCTGCACATCGGGCTCCTTGAACATGAACAGCGGCAGGAAATTCAGCGCCACCAACCCCGTGTTGAAGGCGAAGATGGCCGACCAGCCGCCCCAGGCCTTGAGCGGGTCGACGGTGAAACCGGCGATGAAGGCCCCGACGTTGACCAGCTCGTAGAAGATGCCCCAGCCAACCGAAGCGTTTCGGCCCGCCACGCTATGCGCGATCAGGCCCTGCACGCCAGGCTTGAACAGACCGGTGCCGGCCGCCAGCAACAAGCAACCAGAGAAGAACGACCAGTACTCGCGCTGGGTCGCCATCAAGGCGTAGCCGACGATCTTCAGGGCGATCGCCACGCCGATGGTCTTCTTGTAACCGTAGCGGTCCGCAAAGCCACCCGTGAACATGGGCAGGAACGAGGCAATCACAGCCCACCACAGGTAGATATTGCCCTTCTGAATGTGGTTGAACTCCAGGCCCCCCAGATTGGCCGCCCCCACGATGTACAGGGCCAGCGAGAGACGCACGCCATAGTAGGCCCAGCGTTCGACGAACTCCATGAAGTTCGCGAACCAGAAGGCGCGGGAATACCCCTGGACCTGTTGCCAGAGGGTGGACGGGGCGGCGGACATGGGCAGATTTCCTTCCCTTCTTTGCCTTTGCTTCACGTTAATTTAATTTTACTTTAAACTACAGGCGTCCATCATACCATCGGGCCCCGAAGCACCGCCAGGGAAGGCGCGACACCACCCATACCGGGCTCAAGCTCCCGCGACGGGCCCCGAAACGCTTCGGCCTCGAGCCGTCCGAACCTGGCGCGGGCTTGGCCAGGAGGCCTGTCCGAACCTCCCGTGGAGGTGGCGACCGGAAAATTTTGGCGCGTATCAGGGCTGGGACGGGTGAGGAAAGTAAGCCGAGACGGCGACGCGCACCTGTCCCGGGGTCCCACCCAGCGGATTGACCACCCCGAAGGGCGCCAGCGGAACCGTGACATAGGTGTTCAGGCTGAGTCCCTGGGTCGTTCCACGCAGGCGCAGGGTCAGCGGGAGTTCCAGGGCAGCCGGTCCCACCTGAGCGAGGGCGTCCACGCGCCTGCGTTGGCCCCCTCGAATCCGCTCCAGGTTGCCGACGGGGGAGGTGAAGACCGCAATGCGCGGCGCCAGGGCTCGTCGCAGGAAAGCATCGTAGAGCACATTGCCGGTCTGGATGGAGGAAGCCGAGGCCCACAGCTGAATCCGACCAGCCCGGTCAGTGGCGCCCACCAGCGGCGCCCGTCCCCAGACATTGGGCGCCAGTGCAGGCGCCTGCGCATCGACGTGGCTGCGACGGGGATCCGCTTGCAGCGCCCAGCCGGGCGCTGCGCTGGCCCCCCAGATCAGCCAAGCGAGCGCCATCGCCCTCTTTACGCGCATCATCACCCGCGTGGCGCGCTCAGCGCTCCGGCGTGGCGATCGGCGCGCCGGCAGCCTGCCAGGCCCGCCAGCCCCCCGCCAGGCTCAGCACATTGCGGTAGCCCATCCGCTGCAGCGCATCGGCCGCCAGGGCCGAACGAAAGCCTCCGCCACAATAGAGCACCAGCGGCGTATCGTGGTCGGGGAAGCGTTCTTCGATGTCACGTTCAATGATGCCCTTGCTCAGGTGCAGGGCGTCGGTGGCATGCGCCTGGGCCCATTCATGATCCTCACGGACATCAATCAGAGCGGGGGCGTCCGCACCGTCCCTCAGCGCGAGGAAAGCCGTCACCTCGATCTCGCGAACGCGTGACTTGGCGTCCTCGACCAGGGCCAGAAAACCGGGCGCGTGCTGCTTCACGAGGCCACCTCCTGCAGGCGATCGCGACAGAGCAGACTCGCCACGGCCGCCACGATGGCGGGCTGGTCATGGTTCAAGGGGCCCGCGGTCAGCGCGCGATGCACCCACAGCGCCCCGACCGGTCGCCCGGCAGCCGTTTGGCAGGGATACACATACAGGAAACCCAGCTGCGCCCCCCAGCCTTCGGCCCGGAAGTAAGCCTGCAGGGGCGATGACCAGGCCGGGGCCTCCGCCTCGTCCAGCTGCCCCATGCACAGCAGCGGCCGCTGGGCAACCTGAGCTTCGGCCAGCACCGGCGGGGTCTCGCTGAAATGGGCCTGGGCCGATTCCGCCGGCCAGGCCGCCAGGGCGAGCTCTCCCAACGGGCTGCCGGCGCGGGCCGCCAGAACACGCACGCCCCCGTCGGCCGTCGGCGCGAAGAAGGCCATCACGTCCCCCGCTTCCAGTTGCCCCAGCAGGTCCAAGGCGCGTTCGGCCGCCTCGGGCACGGGCAGACTGGTGAGGGGTTCGGCGAACGCCTCCGGCAAGTCGAAGGGCGGCGGCGATTGAAAGGGAATGCGAGCGATGGGCATCAAGGTCTCCAGAGGGCCCCTGACAACCCAGGGGCCCGTTACCAGGGCACGGTTCAGACGGCGTGGACCACCATCGCCTCCACCTCGGGCGAGGCGACTTCAATCTCAGCCTCGGGCGTGCGGCCGTAGAGGTAGGTCAGGTCTCCCAGCCAGTGGGCCAGCTCCCCGTTCAACTGGTCCGGGAAGAGGCGCCAGGCCCAGTTGGCCGAGGCCAGGCCGGGCGTGTTCATGCGCGCGGCGCTGCCGAGGCCCAGCAGGTCCTGCGCCGGCACCAGCGCGATGCGGGCTGGACTGGCCAGCACGGCCCGCACCATGGCGGCCGGGAAGCCCGGCCCGTCCGTCCCCAGGTAGCGCAGGGCGAAGCCCCGTTCAGCCTCGGAGGCACTGTCGAACCAGCCCCGGACGGTGTCGTTGTCATGCGTGCCGGTGTAGGCGACGCAGTTGTGATCGTAATTGTGCGGCAAGTAGGCGTGGCCAGGACCACTGAAGGCGAACTGCAGGATCTTCATGCCGGGCAAGTCGAAGGCCAGACGCAGGGCCTCCACCTCCGGGGTGATCAGGCCCAGGTCTTCCGCAATCACCGGCAGGTCGTCTCCCAGAGCCTTGCGCAGGGCCGCGAACAGCTTGGCACCCGGTCCGCGCACCCAGCGGCCGTTGACGGCCGTCGGCTCCCCCGCCGGCACTTCCCAGTACGCCTCGAAGCCGCGGAAATGGTCCAGGCGAACCATGTCGTAGAGCTGCAGCGCCTGGCGCATCCGGGCGATCCACCAGCTGTAACGCTTCTTGGCCAACACGTCCCAGCGGTAGAGCGGATTGCCCCAAAGCTGGCCGGTCTCGCTGAAGTAATCCGGCGGAACACCGGCCACCACGGTCGGCGCGAGGTTGTCATCGAGATGGAAGAGCGACGGGTTGGCCCACACATCAGCACTGTCGAAGGCCACGAAAATCGGCACATCGCCCACGATACGCACGCCCTTGTGCTGGGCGTGCGCCCGCAGGGCCGCCCACTGGGTGAAAAACTGCCACTGAACAAACTGGTGATAGCCAATCGCGGGCGCGTGGGCGGCGCGCGCCTTCTTGAGCGCCGTGGCCTCGCGCCGGGCGAGCGGAGCGGGCCACTGGTTCCAGCAAGCCCCACCGTGCGCCTCTTTCAGCGCCTGGTAAAGCGCAAATTCATCCAGCCACGCGGCCTCGGCCCGACAGAAGGCCTGCAGTTCGGCCCGCTGGTCTGCCGAGGCATGCGCCTGAAAACCGGCATAGGCCTGTTTCAGACGCTCAGACTTGAACCAGACCACGTGCCCGTAGTCGATCGCATCGCCGTTCGCAGGGGCGTCGTTCAGATCAACGGACGACAGCCAGCCGGCGGCCACCAACGCGTCCAGGTCCAACAACAAGGGGTTGCCCGCGAAGGCGGAGAAGGACTGGTAGGGGGAGTCACCATAGCCGGTGGGGCCCAGCGGCAGCACCTGCCACAGGCGCTGATTGGCCTGCGCCAGCCAGTCGACAAAGGCGTAGGCCGAGGGGCCCATATCCCCGATGCCGTGACCGCCTGGGAGTGAGGTGGGGTGCAAGAGAACACCGCTGTAGCGGGCGTGAGCCATGTCGTTTCCTCCGGGTCGCAGACCATCTGCTGAAAAATTCTAACCCGCCACGATCGCGGGCGCCACGTCAGGCCGGCGAGCGAGGTGCCCTGAGAATCTGCCGAACCTGCGTTTCGAGCAGGGGCTCGCCGGCATCACAGGCGCTGAGCCAATCAGCGTGCACATGGCCCGGCGCATAGCGCAAACTGACGTGGACACCGGCCGCCCGGGCATCCTCGACCGCGGGGAGCAGATCACTGTCGCCGGTCAGCAGCACCGCGCGCTGGATCTCTCCGCGCCAGGCCAGGCGGACGAGGTCCACCGCGATCTGCACGTCGGTCCGCTTCTGCTCGTAGAGCCAATCCCCCGGGCGACGCCCGCCCCGGCGCTCGAGACGCCCCTCCCGCAGCACCCAGCGGGGATCGCGTGCCAGAAACGCGACGAACGCCGCCCGCCGCGCGAACACAGCCTCCTCGACCGGCAGCGGGGGGTCGGAACGCCAAGGAAGGGCGTGGTAATAGAACACCCGCCAGGGCCGCACGCCGTCATTCAGCAGCGCGGGCAAGCGGCGCATATCCAAGGCCAGCGGCGCACCGCCGTGGGCCCAGGGCCCCGTGCAGAGCTTGTCGAGATAGGCGGCATCGATGAACAGGGCCGTTCGCGGCGAGCAGCCAGACGATGGGGGGACGGCAGGTTCCATCCCCCCATCGTACGGGAGCGTCGGCCCTGGCGCACAGGGGCCGGGCCGACGCTCCCTCGCGGCGCAGGGCCCGTCCGACGAGCCCGGCCGATGAGGCCGAATTCAGAAACCGAAGGCCAGGCCGACGTTCCCGCCCAAGGTGTCGAGCGTGGTGCCGGACAGCCCGGTCTGGGCCACCTGCAGATCAGCCGGCAACTGGAAGTTGTTCATGCCGAAGGTCAGGGCCATGTTGGGAGTCACGTAGTAGTCGACCCCGAACCCGTAGTTGGTCAGCAAGGTGCCACTGGTCGAAAGCGCCCCGAGCGACTGGAAATTCTGGCCCCAGCGCCCCCCGGCCAGCAGGGTCGACTGGCCCAGGTTGCCCCAGATCTCGACGTTGTCCATCGGCAGCGCGCTCACGATGCCGCCGTAAGAGCCGCCCACGTAGGTCGCCAGCGGGCTCTGGCCCGGCAGGCTGGCCCCGAGGCCGAGGTTGGCCCCGATGTAGGGAATCAGTTGCAGCCCGCCCCATTTGAGGTCACCGTAACCGAGCCGCAACTCCGAATCGAAGCCATTGTTGCCAAAGATGTCATAGCGAAAGTTTCCCACGCCTTGGAGCATCAGCGGGCCCGCATAGCCAGTCAGCATGCCCGAGACTGGAATCACCGACAGGGTGGGCGTCGTGCTCAGCACGCTGCCATAGTTCAGGGCTTGCCAGGTCAGGGCCACCGGCGCGTTGGCCCGGAATGAGGGGCGTTTTTCCACCGGTTCGGGCACCACGGGTTCCGGCACCACCACCACGGTCGGCGGTGCCTCGATCGGGCGCTGGGCCAGCGGCGCGCGCCGCATGTCGTCGAGAATCTGGGTGGCGATCGCCGCCAGCTGGTAGCGCGTGACGATTTCCTGAGGCCGGAAGGTCATGTCCTTGTAGCCCGTCATCACCTTGTAGGTGTCGACCAGCGAGGTGACGGAGGGCGGAACGCTCGGCGCCAGGTCCTTGAACAGGGGAGCGGTCATGCCGGGCTCCGCCAGGGCGATCAGGCCGTGCTGATTGGCCGCGTCCAGAAAGCGAGAAGTGGCCTCCGCGACCTGGATCCGGTTGACCGGTTGCTCCACCTGAGGGACGGCCTCCACAGCGGCCCTGAGCTCGGGAATCATGCCCTTGGCGGCGACGTTTTCCGCCGTGACCACCAGGGCCGCCAGGGCCTGATGCAACTCGGCGAACACAATCTGGCGATCGCCCCGGAACTCCCCTTCCTCCAGCGGCAACACCCCATTGGCGACAGCCACTTGCGTGGCGTGGGTGGCCCAGTGCCCGCTGGGCAGGTCCGCGATCATGGTGTCGGGGAAACTCCGAATCAGGTCAGCCCGGATCGCATTGGGTGGCGTTTCGCCGGTTTCTTTTTGGGACGCCGATCCCGAGGGCTCCTGCCCCTGGGCCCACGCCGGAGCCGGATGCGCGAAGCACGCGGCCAGGACCAGGATCAGCGCGAAGTGACGGTATGCCATGGTTTCCTCCCCATCTCACTCCCGACTCCGCGGTGACGGAGACCTCAGGAGCGTCTCGAACCCCCAACGCGGGAGGTTCTGGCTGGCCGGCCGGGGGCCGAATGGGGCCGAGTATAGGCAGGAGCAGGGCAGCCCCCAACACAGAAGTGGCCAATTCCATTTGGCGCCGTGCTGTCTCGGGGGAGCAGAGGCTAGGCCTGCCCGGCCTCGTAGACGATCCGACCACCGACCATGGTCAGGCAGCAGCGCAGGTCGGCGTCGAAGACGGCCAGGTCGGCCCGCATGTCGGGAGCAAGGTGGCCGCGGTCCGGCAGGCCGAGCGATTCGGCCGGCACCGCGGAGGCCATGGCAAACGCCTCTGCCAGGGTCGCACCGGTGTGGGCGTGTACGTGCTTCACCGCCCGGTCCAGCGTGATCACGCTACCGGCAATCGTCCCGTCCGCCAGCCGGGCCACCTGCCCATCCAGGCGGGTCGTCTGGCCGCCCAGTTCGTACTCACCCGGCGGCAGGCCGGTGCCACGGAGCGCATCGGACACCAGCAGGAGACGGCCCGGCCCCTTGCAGCGGCGGGCGATCTCCAGGCCCGCCGGGTGGACGTGATGGAGGTCGGCGATGACCTCGGCATAGAGGTCATCACACACGAGGGCGGCCCCCAGCACCCCGGGCTCGCGGTGATGAAAGCCCCGCTGGGCGTTGCAGAGGTGGGTCACCCGGCTGGCCCCGGCCGCCACGGCGGCCAGCACCTGATCATGAGTCGCATCCGAGTGGCCCACCGAGACCACCACCCCATCGGCCACCAGGGTCTCGATCAGCGCCAGGGCTCCCGGCAGTTCGGGCGCGAGGGTCACCAGGGCGATCGCCTCGCGATGCTCGCGAAGCAGGGCCCGCAACCCCGGATCGTCGGGCGGACGCAACCACTCGGCGGGTTGCGCGCCCTTGAAACGCGGCGCCAGAAAATTCGATTCGAGGTGAGCGCCCAACACCAGCGCGCCAGGCCAGTCGGCCGCCGGGTTCCGGGCCAGCGCCTGGGCCTCCGCCACGGTGCGCAAGGTGGCCGCCAGCGCCTCGGGGGCGCAGGCCACCGTGGTCGGCAGCCACGACGTCACGCCGTAGCGCACCAACGCCTGGGCCATACGGGCCAAAGCCGGCATCGTCGCATCGGCGACATCGTCATGCCCCATGCCGTGAATGTGCGTCTCGATCAGGCCAGGCACCAGCCAGTGCCCCGCGAGGTCCCGCACCTGGCCCTGAGGCTCGCCGCCGATGGCCACGATGCGACCGGCGGCCACCGCCAGCGGTTCCTGACGCCAGGCACCGGCCGGGTCGAGCCAGCGAGCGCCAACCAACCAGACCGGGGCGGAGGGATGACAGGACATGCAACGCCTTTCAAGCAGCCCCCTCACGTCCACCAGCGAGGCGGGTTCTGCAGGATAACCAGCCCAGCGCCGCCGGTCAACGCCGGGGCGAACGGGCGAAACGCTGTGTGCGCGGCACGGAGCCAACCGTGGGACGTGCTAAGATGGTCGCGCTCAGAAGCTGACAAGCTCGCTCGGAGGCTCCCATGCTCGCGGAAGACAACCCCTGGGTGCGGCACGGCTCACGGACGGTCTTCGAGAATCCGTGGCTGCGGGTCCGGGAGGACGAGGTCACCCGGCCCGATGGACAGCCGGGCACCTACGGGGTGGTGGAATTCAAGAACCGCGCCATCGGCGTCGTTCCCGTCACGACCGAGGGGGACACGTTTCTGGTGGGCCAGTGGCGCTATCCGCTGGGTTGCTACTCCTGGGAGATCCCGGAAGGCGGTGGGCCTTTGCAGGAATCTCCCCTGGCAGCCGCTCAGCGCGAACTGCGGGAGGAAACGGGCCTGACGGCGCAACGCTGGACCTACCTGGGCGAATTTTCCCTGTCCAATTCCTGCACCGATGAGTTGGGCTGCATCTTCCTGGCCGAGGAACTGACGCAAGGGGAAGCCGCCCCGGAAGGCACAGAACGCCTTGCGATCCGGCGTCTTCCATTGGCTGAAGCGCACGAGATGGCCATGCGTGGAGAAATTGCCGACGCCGTGGCCGTGATCGGTCTGGCCCGTGCCTGGCGTCACCTCCAATGCCCGGTGCGCCCGGTTACCCGCAGTTTCCCAGGCCTGGGTGAGCCTTTTTCCGGCCCCTGATCGGCGCGGGCGTCCCGGCCCTGGCCGATTGTTGGGGCGAGAGGTCTCCGCGCGGGATGCTTGGAGACGCGGCGGGATGCTTGGAGGCGTGGCGTGATGACACCAACAGCCCAGGCCGCACCGACGAGGGTATGCTCGACACCGTGCCGGCCGTTCGGAGGTCCTCCCATGTCCACCCTTTCGTCGCCCCCAGAGCAGCTCAGATGGGACCTCGGGCATCTGTATGCCAGCAAGGATGACCCGGCCCTGCAGGCCGATCTGGCCGCGATGCGCCGCGAGGCGGAGGCGCTGCGGCAGGAATACCTCGGCCGGGTCGCGCTTTTGACTCCCGGCGAGCTGCTGCGCTTGCTTCAGCGCTATGAAGCCTGGAGCGGCCGAATCAGCCAGCTCGGTGCTTTCGCGTCGCTGACGTTCTCCGAAAATTCCCAGGACGAGGCGGGCAAGGCCTTGTACGCCAAGGTGCGCACGGCATTGACCGAGGCCCACGCCGATCTGCAATTCATCGAGATCGAACTGCAAGCCACGCCCGAGGCGCATTTCGCCGCCCACCTGCGGGCCGGTGACCTCCATCTCTATCACTACTACCTCGAACGCGTCCGACGCCACGCCCCTCATACCTTGAGTGACGCGGAGGAACGCCTCTGTGCGATCAAGAACACCACCGGGGTGCAAGCCTGGACGCAGCTCTACGTGGAGATCACGGCCAACATGAAGGTCGAGGTGGGCACCCCGGAAGCCAGTCGCCTGGTGACGATCGCCGAGGCACGGGCCCTGCGCAGCGGACCGGACCGAGACATGCGGCAGCGTGCCAGCGCTGGTCTGTTCCGGGCGCATCAGGATCAGGCCCACGTGCTGACCTACATCTTCAACACCGTCTTCGAGGACCATCGCCAGAGCATCGCGATGCGGCACTTCCAGGACCCGATGGCCCCGACCTTGCTGGAAGAAGACCTGGCGCCCGAGGTGGTCGAAGCCTTGATGGCGACCACGGAGGCCCACTACGGACTGGCTCAGCGTTACTATCGCACCAAGGCGAAGGTCCTCGGCATTCCCGACTTCGCCACCCACGACGTCCTCGCGCCCTACAGCGCCCAGGAGGAACACGTACCGTTTGCCGAGGGGCAGGCGATCGTCCTCGACGCCCTGCAACGTTTTTCCCCTCGCCACGCCAACCTGGCGAGGGCCTTCTTCGAGGGTCGCTACATCGATGTGCCGCCCGCTCCGGGCAAGCAGGGGGGAGCCTTCTGCTCCGGGATGTCACCGGGACTTCATCCGTATGTACTGCTGAACTACACCCACACGCTTCAGGATGTCCTGACCTTGGCGCATGAGCTGGGCCACGGCATCCACTTCCTGCTGGCCGGCCAGGCGCAGACCTTGCTGAACTACTACCCGATCACCCCGCTGGCCGAGACGGCCTCCACGTTTGCGGAACTCGTGACGCTGAACCGCCTGCTCGAGGAAGCGCGCGATCCGGCCGTGCGACTCCAGTTGCTGGCCACCCGCGTCGAGGATGCCATTTCAACGGTCATGCGGCAGGTGATGTTCACGCGCTGGGAGCAGCGCGCCCACGCCTTGCGTCGCGACGGCGTGGTCTCGACCGAGCAGTATTCTGCCCTGTGGGGAGAACTGAACCGGGCCCTGTACGGCGACGTGGTGCAGACCCAAGCTCACGACCAGTGGGGCTGGATCACCATCCCCCACCTGGTTAAGTACCGATTTTACTGTTACTCGTATGCCTTCGGGCAACTGCTGGTCTATGCGCTGTATCAGATGTACCAGGAGCAGGGGGAAGCCTTCGTGCCGAAACTTGACACCCTGCTCGCGGCCGGCGGCTCTGCGCCCGCCACGGTCCTGCTGGACCGCATTGGCATCGATATCCGCGACCCAGCGTTCTGGGAGAAGGGCTTCGCGCTGGTCACGCGCATGCTCGAAGAATACGAGGAGGCGGCCCGGAGCGTCTAATTGCGACGGCCGAGTCAGGCAGCTGGGCCCGAACGCCTCGGGCGCCGCTGCCGGGTCATCCCCCGACGCGCAGATCGACCAGCTGGAACGCCAACACATCCCCCAGAACCGGGGCATCCAGCAATACACCCAAACCCTCCGGCCCCTTGACGATCAGGCCGGCCAGCGTGTCCAACCCGGCGCGGTCGAGTTCAAAGGTCAGGGTCATGGGCGTCTCCCCCGGCAGCTTCTCAATGATGCCGGGATCCAGTTCGAAGCTGGCCACGCGCGCGAGCACGTCGGCCACCGGAGCCAGCTGAGCCGCCCGAGCGGTGAGCGCGGCCTGCACCTCCCGCACTCGCCCCTCCTTGCCGACGGCCACCCGCAAGTGCCCAGGCGCAGGACCGGCAGCCGTGATGACCGGCACGAGGCTGAACGGCAAGAGATAGGCCGTCGCCCCGCTGGTCAAGTCCCGCTCGGTCTGGACCGTGATGTGCCCGTGGTTGGTCAGCATGGCGGGTTCAGATCCTTGTCTCTTGCTGATGGCCGAGGGTGGCCTGCCCACTCACGCGAAGTTTGCCGAGCAGGGAAACCTGTCCAGCGGCGCCCAGCGACAGTTCCTCGCGCTGGATCGCCTTGATGTCTCCCTGCCGGAGCAGGAAGCGGTCCTTGGCAATGCCCGCTTTCAGAATGGTGCCGGCGGCCCTGGCGAGTTCATCCGGTCGACCGCTCGTCAGTTGCTCCTTGAACTGGGCGAGCACCTCCGGACGGAGAGAAAAGTTGATCTCGACCGTGTCGGCGGTGCCCATCTTGAGAATGGCGCCATCATCCAGGGGACGACCGTAGAGGTCTTCCAGGGTTGTCCGAAGCGCCAGAAACTCCTGCCGCGTCACGGTTTGGCGAACGTGAACGCCCGACAGCTCGCCCGACCGGCTAAACTCGAAAGCCAGCGAGCGGTTGCCCTGAAACCCGGCACCACCGGCCAGTGGGGCCACTTGGGCGCTGCCCTTGAGGCGCCCCTCAACCGAAATGGAGACGGTCCGAGTGCCCGTGCGCAGGTTCTGCTCGACGGCCTGTTCCACGCGCCCTCCCAGGTCGGCCGCGAGGTTGACGAGGCTCTCGTTCAAGACCTCCTTGGCCGCATCCACGGCCTGGTCCGCCACCGCCGAGCGCGCCTGCTGCGCGAGCCGCGCCGCGCCCCCCACAGGTTCGTCAGAGGGGCTGGGAGGCGCTTCGGACGCGGCGGAGGGAGGCGTCTTTCTGGACTTGTCCACGCTGTCCAGGCCCATCGCCAGCCGCGCCCGAGCCGACGCGGCCAGGTACAGGCCGCCGGAGCCGGAGATCGATTCCAGTTGCACCGCGGCCCGCCGCAGGCCTTGTTGGGTCTGTTCAGGACTCAACTGCTGCGTGAGGGCGTCGGCGCCTGGCAGTTGCGCGAGCGCCGCACGGCCGGCCAGTTGCTTCATCACGGCGGTCAGCCCGACCATCTGGTCGGCTCGCTCGGGGTCGAATTGCAGCTTGATCTCGACGCGGCCGGTGAGGCCCGCCTCCGCCTCGGCTTCCGCCTCCGCATGCACCCCCAGTGTCTCCTGGCCCAGCTTGACCCCCAGCGAAATACCGACACTGGCAGAATAGGCAGCGGCCGTTCGATTGTCCGCCATCAGAGAAACCTCCAGCCGCGTCGCCGGCTGTCCGGTGCGCGGGTCCAGCACCGGTTGGTTGTTCTCATCGAGCGCCGAAACCCGCTTGAGGCGGAGGGTGCCCCCCCGATCCAGCTTGATGTTGGGCGCTCCAACCAGTTCAGTCGGCAGGGTGACCCCGGCCTCGACCTTCAGGTCGACCGACTCCCCCATCCCCAGACGACGGGTCAGGACGGGCCCCAGCGCCCCCACGCCGGCATCTGGAAACTGGTCGTCCGCACCGAGCACGCTGCGGTCCAGCAGCGGATCGATCGCCTGTCGGTAGAAGACCGTTCCCCCAACGCCGACGCCGTCGCGCACCGAATCCCACAGGTCCTGCCCAGCGCGCCGCGAGGCACGCACCTCCTCGATCCCGGCTTCCACGGCGTTAACCCCGGCGCGGGCCAGTTCCCCGGCGCCGCGGGCGGCCTGAGCCGCCGTGGTCGCGAGCTCCGTGACGGAGGCCTGAACCTGGGACGCCTTTTCCGTCGCCCAGGCAGAGAGCCGGTCCGATGCCGCGGGCGCGGGGGCCGGCGTTTCCGGAATGGCCAGGGCCTCGAGGTTGACGGGGTTGAGGCGCGCCGTTCCGGGACGGGCGCGGGCCTGGGAGGCATCGCGCGAACCGGCTTCCTCGCGGCCGGGCGGCGGCGTGCCGGCACCCGCCATGGAGCCGTCGGGCAAGCGAACGTGGGGGCTGAGCGGCGCCGTGCCTGGCTTGTTGATGGGGCCCGTCATCGGGTCGGTACCTCGTGCTCACGCGTGACGGCGGACCCACAGTCAGCCGCCCCCCAGCTCACCTCGGAAGGCCTTGTCGGCTCGCCCCGCAGCGAGCCTGTCTGAATTCACGATCATTTTACACAGACGGCCAGGAAAGACCGGCTGCCCTTCATCTGAACTTAAGGGCAGCCGGCGGTCAGCATTGCGAAGATCGCGCGGCGGAGCGAGCGACCCCACGCTTGACGGGGCCTGATCGGTGGAAGCGCAGGACGAGCGGACGGCCCCCTCAGAGGGTGCCGCGTCGCGCCTGTTCCGCTTCGATCGCTTCAAACAGGGCCTTGAAATTGCCCTTGCCGAAGCTGTCGCTGCCTTTGCGCTGGATGATCTCAAAAAAGAGCGTCGGGCGGTCGGTCATCGGCTTGGTGAAGATCTGCAGCAAGTAGCCCTTCTCATCGCGGTCGACCAGGATGCCCAGGGGCTTCAGGGCTTCGATGTCCTCCTTGAAATCGATCCCTTCGAGCCGTTCGGCCAACTGGTCGTAATAGGACGCCGGCGGTTCCAGGAACTCGACGCCTGCCAGCTTCAAGCGGGCCACGGTGCCGACGATGTCAGCGGTGGTCAAGGCCAGATGCTGGACCCCCGGCCCACGATAAAAATCGATGTACTCTTCGATCTGGGAACGTTTCTTGCCCTCGGCCGGCTCATTGATGGGCATCTTGATGTTCTCGGCCGGGTTCGCCACCACCACCGACCGCAAGGCGGTGAACTCGGTGGAAATGTCCTTGTCGTCGAATGACACGAAGGGATGAAAACCAAAGACCTCCACGTATTGTTGAACCCAGTGGTTCATCTCATTCCAGCCCACGTTCCCGACCACATGGTCGATCCGCCCGAGCCCTCCTGGGGTCGGCTCGTGGGGCGCACGCGCCTCGTAGCCGGGCAAGAACACCCCGGCATAGTCCTCGCGGCCAATCAGGCTATGGATGGTATCGCCATAGGTGGCCACCGCCGCACGCCGAAGCGAACCGCCAGGGCCTTCGAACGACTGAGGGGCCTCGACCGAGCGGGCGCCGCGCGCCAGCAGGGCCGCGTGGGCCCCGTCCACGTCGCGAACGCGGAAGGCCACGTCCCGCACCCCGTCACCGTGCAATCGCACATGGTCGGCCACCGGCCCTTCAGGGCCCAGCGGACACGTCATCACGAGGATGATGTCATTTTGCCGGAGCACGTAACTGGCCCGGTCCTTGACGCCCGTCTCCGGCCCCGCGTAGGCTACCACGCGGAAACCGAAGGCGTGGCAGTAAAAGTAAGCCGCCTGCTTGGCATTGCCCACCCAGAATTCGACATGGTCGATTCCCTGCAGTTCGACCGCCTGTTTGGCCAGCTGGCCCGATGTGGCCTCCACGTTGAGATCCCTCCACACTCTTGTGCGGCAAGCCAGGCGTCGTTGCCTGGCCTGCCATGGCGTTGAACGCGCGCGGATGGCGCCTTCCGCGCGCCCCGGTTCAGGCCCAGCGCACCAGGCCGAGTTCCTGAGGATGCAGCATCCCCGGATGCGAGGGCAGCACCCGCACCCCATAGATGTACGAGCCACCCCGCTCAGGCGAGAAGGCCCCCTTGAACACCATCGAGCCATCCGCCGCGGTCTCACAGAGCGACATCGGAACGACGCGCACATCGGTCACGGCGCCCCCCTGTTCCCGCCCCTGATACAGTTGCACCGAGAGATACTGGGCCCCGATTCCGCCCCCCTTGACCCGGGCGGACAGGTCGATCGGTTCCCCGACCTGAACCTTCTCGAGTTCCAGTGGCTGAACCTCCACGTGCACCTGATGCCAGTGGAAGCCAATGCCGGTTTTCCAATCAGCAAAGTGCTTGGCGGTGGCGAAACTGTCGCCGGCCAGGCGCGCTCCGTGGTCGATTGCCGGAATGTACAGATTCCGCACGTAATCCTGGACCATGCGATGGGTCGAGTAGCGCGGGGTCAAGGTGGCGATCGCATCCTTCACGCGCGCCAGCCAGCCGTGCGGAATGCCATCGGCATCGCGGTCATAAAACAGGGGAACGATCTCGTTCTCGAGCGTGTGATAGAACGACAGCGCATCGGCCTCGTCCTGCTCATCCGGGTCCGCGAATTCGCGTTCCTCGCCAATGGCCCAGCCATTGACGCCATTGTAGCCTTCACACCACCAACCATCGAGCACCGAAAAGTTGAGACAGCCATTCGCCGCAGCCTTCTCGCCGCTCGTGCCCGACGCTTCGAGGGGGCGCCGCGGGTTGTTCAACCAGACGTCGCAGCCCTGCACCAGATGACGCGCGACGTTCATGTCGTAGTCTTCGACAAACAGCACACGGCAGGAGAAATTGAGGTCCTTGGCATAGCGCACCACGGCCTGGATGAACTCCTTGCCCGGCATGTCAGCCGGATGGGCCTTGCCCGAGAAGATCAGCTGAACCGGGCGGTCGGGGTCGTTCAGGATGGCCGCCAGGCGCGCCACGTCGCGGAAGATCAAGGTGGCGCGCTTGTATGTGGCGAAGCGACGCGCAAAACCGATCGTCAGGGCATCCGGATCGAACATCGTGTCAGCCTCGAGCACGCGCGACACGCTGTCGCCCACGCGCACCCGATAGACCCGAGCACGTTGCCGCAGGAAGCCAATCATCTTTTGCTTCAAGGAGCGACGAACCGCCCACACCTCCGCGTCGGGAAGGGTCCGGATTGCCTCCCAACGCGGGGCATCTGCCAGCGTATCCCGCCAATCAGGGCCGACCGAACGGCTAAACAGCCCGCGCCATTCGGGCGCGATCCAGGTTTCGGTGTGGATGCCGTTGGTGATCGAACCGATCGGCACCTCATCCGCCGGAACGCCCGGCCAGAGGTCCTGCCACATCTTGCGAGAAACCACGCCGTGCAGAGCCGACACCCCGTTGGCCTGCCGCGACAGGCGCAGGGCCAGCACGGAGAGCGAGAACATCCCCTGGCCACCGTGCGCATCGTGGCGAGCCAGCGACAGGAACTCCTCGCGTCCGATGCCCAGCTGCGGATAGAACCGGCTGAAGTACTTTTCCACGAGTTGGAAGGAGAACGCGTCGTTGCCGGCCGGAACCGGGGTGTGGGTCGTGAAGATGGTGTTGGCCGCCACTGCTTCCAGCGCCTCGTTGTAGGACAGGCCCTGCTGCTGCACCAGCTCGCGAATCCGCTCCAGCCCCAGGAAGGCCGAGTGGCCTTCATTCATGTGCCAGGCGGCCGGTTCGATGCCCAGCGCCCGCAAGGCGCGCACGCCCCCGATGCCAAGGATGATTTCCTGCGCAATGCGCATGTCATGGTCGCCGCCGTACAGTTGGGCACTGAAACGGCGGTCTTCCGGGGTGTTGCGATCGATGTCGGTGTCGAGCAGGTAGACCGCAATGCGCCCCACCGACACCTTCCAGACCTTCGCAGAAACCAGGCGGCCCGGCAGCTCGACCTGAATCACGACGTCCTGACCGTCCGCGCCCCGCGCCGGGACAATCGGCAGTTCGGAGAAATTGAGCTTGTCGTAGAGCGCCTCCTGCATGCCATCGGCGCGGAGTTGCTGACGGAAGTAGCCTTGGTTGTAAAGCAATCCCACGGCCACGAAAGGGATGTCGAGGTTGCTACTGGACTTGCAGTGGTCACCGGACAGGATCCCGAGGCCGCCGGAATAGATAGGTAGCGCTTCGTGCAGGCCAAACTCGGCCGAGAAATAGGCCACGGTCTTGCCCACGTAGGCTGGATAGGTGGTTCGGAACCAGGTCTCGCGGTTGTCGATGTAGGCTCGGAAGGCCGACAGAACGGCATCGTAGGCCGCCAGATAGGCCTCATCGTGGGAGGCCTGATCGAGACGGCGTTGCTCGATCTCGCTGAGCAGACGAACCGGGTTGTGGTAGACCCGCTGCCAGAGGGCCTCGTCCAGCCGGCTGAAAAGCGCTTGAGCTTCAGGATTCCAGACCCACCACACGTTGACGGCCAGCTCTCTCAAACCGTCGATGCGAGCAGGAAGCACGGGAAAAACAGACACACGACCAAGCAGACGCAAGCGAGGGGCTCCTTATATGAAAATGAAGGACATGTCCGGGTGAACGTCAGTAATAACGGGCATGCTAACACGCAGCCCGCGTGGGGTCAGCCCCCCGCCCCTGGGAAGGGCCCTCGAGCGGCGCCAGGCCTGATTCTCAGAAAATGACGCTCGGCTGTTGCAGGCCGGCGCCTGCGGCAAGAGAAAAGCCGGCCCAGGCTCAGTCGTCGGATTCCAGCACCGCAGCCGCCCGGTCGACGGCATACTCCCGCAAGAACTCGGGCAAGCGCTGAAGCGCCTCTCCCCAGCCGATGCGGCCCCGGGTCGCATCGGTGAGGGCAGCCTCATAGTGGCCTTCCAGCAGCGCCCGGTAGACCGCGGGGAACGCGGGCGCCAGTTGTTCGACCATCAGGTAACCCGCCTCCAGAAAAGCCGCCCCGTCCATGTAGACGCGAAACACCGGACTTGCGTCGTTGCTTTCCCCATCGATGGTGGCCTGAAGAATTTCTCCAGCCTCATCGAGCCTTTCCAGAAAGGCCTGGAGGGCATCCGGGGCAATCCCGGCAAGGTTCGGAGCGGCGTCCTCAGTCATGGTCGTGTGTCTCCCTCTGTCACAGGCCCGGAGGACCCTCATCCGCCCAGGATGGTACCACGCTCCTTTGCCCCCGCACGAGCCTCCAATGGGCGCTGCGTGTGCCAGGGAAATAGGCGTCCAGAATGCGCGCAAACGACCAGCCGCTGCGGGCTCGCGCACTCGCTCCAGCCTGGCACAGCCCCACCCCGTGGCCCAGCCCCTGCCCGGTGAACTGCCAGCCCTCCGATGTTGGATTCAGGTCGAAGCGCAAGCTGGCCCAGCCCGGCCAGGGCAGGGTTGGCCCCAGCCGCGGCCAGACCTCCCGCGCGAGGGCCACGCGAGGCGCGTGGCCGGCCCAACGAAGCGTACGCACCCGCCCGTCCGGCTCCCGCGCATCGACCGAGAGTTGCACAAGGCTCTCCCCCGGGCCCAGCAATCCCCCGGAACGCCAGAGGGCCTCCGCATGGTCCCGCGGCAGCGTCAGGCGCCACGGCCCGGGCGCACCTTCGCACCAGGCGCGCCCGTCGGGCCGCGTGTCCCGGCCGCCGAGCAGGTAAGGCACGGCCGTCCCGCCAAAGGCGGCCTGGGCCGACGCCCCGTGGCCACCACAACTGGCGTGCCACACGGTGAGGGCCGGTTGGCCGTCCCAGGTGCGCACGACGTGCGCGCTGGCGGCCAGGGCACGCGTGACCCAGCGCGCTGGTAGGAGTGTCCCCCGAAAACGCTGACAGTGAGTCGCATCGCAGAGCCAGGCCGCCTCATGGCGCGGATGTCGACTCGCCCGCCACGTGAAACTGCGCACGCAGACGGCTTGCGCAGCCAGAGCGGCAGCCGGGGCGTCCGCCGTGATCTCGGCTGGCAGCACACCGGCCACATAGTCCTCCAGAGGCAAGCGCACCTTCACCCGCAGGTTGCCTCCCTGGTCTGACACCTCCCAGTCGCCACGCAGCGTCACCACGCGTCCGGCCGCGCGCAGACGCCAGGGCCCGTCCCCCTCTCCCTGCCAGCGCGCGGCCGCTGTGGCCTCGCCCTTCAAGCCGACACTGCCGGCGCGACATTCCAGGGCGGTCGAGCGACTGGCCTGAAAACGCCGCGTGACGAGACTGGAGCGCAGGCGCCAGTCTCTCAGAGCCGCCACCTCCAGCGCGGCCGGGCGTTCGTGCGCAAACAGCAGCAGTTCGACCTGGGCGGACAGGCCGTTCATGGGGTTCCTCGCGCGGCCCAGCGGGCAAAGACCTGTCCGGCCAGTGGCGCCGCATCGCCAAACCCGGAGGCATCCCCCAATCGAACGGCCAGCGCAAGCGTAGGCGCTCGCCCCCCGGCCACGCGGCCAAAGCCGACGAACCATCCCCACGTCCGGTTCGAGCCATCCAGGTAGGTCGCGGTTCCGCTCTTGCCATACACCAACAAGCCCGCTCGGCCGGCCGCCCGCGCGCTTCCCCGGGTGCTCGCCAGGCGCATCCCGGCCAGCAGACGCTCCCGCGTGCGCGCGCCGAGCCCCAGAGGGGAAAGCGATGCCACCGGCTGGTGCCAGCTCGGCTCGAAGCGCCGCCCGTCCTCCCGCGACAGTGCAGCCGCAAAGGCAGCCAGCGTCCAGGGGGTGGCAGACCACTGCGCACCTTCCCCGATCCAGGCCTCCAGACGAGGCGCCACGGCCTGCTTCGCGGGCAGGAAGCCAACCCGTTGGCCCCAGCGACGAACCGCGGGTTCGCCCAGTTCACGTCCCAAGCCGGCGAAATAGACGTTGCAAGACAGCGCCAGGGCCTCCTCCAGCCCCAGCTGGCCGTGGCCGCTGGGAAGCCAGCAACGCAGCGCAGGCCCGGGCGAAACGTCAGCGAGCACCCCCTGGCAGCGACGCGTGGTCCCGGCAGTGGCGGCCGGTTGCAGGGCGGCCAGGGCGATCGCCAGCTTGAACAGCGAGCCGGGTGGCGTCGGTTGGCGTGCCGCGCCCGGGTTCACCACCGCGCGCAACAAGCCGGTCTCCGCCGAGACACTGACCAGGGTGCCCTGGCGACCCGCCATGAGCTGGACCACATCCCGCTGGAAGGCGGGGAGGTCCGGCACGTTCGCGTTCATGCCGCCGCGCCGCCACGCCCTCCGGCCCACTGCCTGAGCCGCCAGGCGAGCGCAACGAACGCCAGCAGCGCCATCCCACTGACAGCCACCGTCAGGCGGCTCTCCCGGGTGGCGTGCTGGACCGCCACCAACCACGGCGCCGCCAGCAGGGCCGCCAGCACCTCGAGCAGCAGCCAATGTCCCAACGGCAGGGCTTCGGCGGGCTCATCAGGCGCTTCGCCCGGACCGGCCAGCAGCGCCAGGGCACTCGCCCAGAGGCCCATCAAACACGCCGCCACGGCTTCCAGATGCAACCAGTAGCCCAGGCCGGCGGGCAACAGGGCGCTCAGCGCAAGGCCAAGCGCACGGGCCCCGGTCGACGTCCGGCGGTGGAGCAGGGCCACCGCCAGCGGGACCAGCAAGGCTCCCGCGAGCAGCCCCGCCGTCGCGTAAGGGTGGGTCAGATCGACACCATAGCCATCCAAAGCGGTTCGCTCGAGCAAGAGCTGGAGCCAGACGCGTGCGCTGAAGGTCGCCACCAGCCAGCCCAGAGCGGCCCCGAGGAGGCCCGGCAAGCCCCCCGCCGCCCCGGTCAGGGCCAGTCCCAGACCGGCCGATGCCACGCCCTGCATGCCGGCCAGGCGGGAGGTCACCACCAGCAGCAGGCCGCCCAGCCACAGCAAGGCCCAGGCGGGGGCCAGAGGCTGACGCCAGGCGGCGGCCTGAAGCATCCTCGGGCCCAGAGCGCCCAGCGCGGCCCCCGCGAGCAGCGCAAAGCACCAGACCAGGGGCACCCGCAGCGCACCATACAGGAAGCAGACCGCCAGGCCCAGCAGCAGCAGCGGAGCAGCCCGACGCAGGGCGACCGGTGCGTGGGCGCGCAGGCCTTCCATCAAGACGGCGACGGCCGCCAAGGTGGCGACCGACGCCCATACCGACGCCGACGCACCGCCCAGGCGATCGCCCCAGGCCCCCCAGACGGCCAGGGCAGACCCCACGCCCACCGGGCCGGTCAGCGGATTCCCAAGACCGGTGAGGCGCTCCCACAGCAAGTGCCAGAGGCTTCCGGCGACCAGGCCGATGGCGAAGTTGGCCGCGGCGACCGGTGGCACCGCCAACCACACCGGAATCGGCCAGAGTAGCAACCCGCATCCCAGGTAGCCGATCGCGGCCTGCGGGGCTCCACGGCGCGAGCGCTCACTCCAGCCCCACACCATCCCCGCCCCGAGCAAGGCCCCCAGCACTGGCGGCAAGGCCCGCTCGGCCTCACCAAAAATCAACCAGAGGAGCGGAAGCAGCAGCACCAACGTGGCGAAGGAAACACGTGCGGAGGCCGGGGCTGCTTGCGGGATGGCCTCAGGCGCTTTCCGCCAGCCGAGCTGGCAGGCCGCCAAGCCGAGCAGGGCGCAGGCGATCGCCACGGGCTCCAGTGGAATGGCGGCGACGGTCCAGTTGGCGTTCACGGCGTCTCCCTGTCCTGTTGGCGACGGTTCCCTCCACCCGAGCGGAGTCAACGGTCCGCAGGGCCTGGTGACCAGACCTGGCGGGGGGGCGGTTGTGATATCATACACAACGAAAGCCACTCTCTCATGCCCCTGAAAGTACGCTCGTTCCAGCCATCGGACGGGATGACGCTCTGCTCTCGGTTCGCGTCCGAAACGCGACCGCTGTGGTTCAGGCTCCCGCCCGCTTATCGCATCGACGCCCTCTGTGAAGCCCCCGAAGGCCTCACCCTGAAAGTGCTGGAAACTTCTCCAGAATCGGCCGTTGGCCTGATTGCGATCGATGAGCGCACCGCCACCCCGACCCTGGTCGGCCCGTTGCTCTGGGCCGACCAGCTCGCGGATCTTTATGGCCACGCCTTGCTGACGGCCGCCTTGCAGTGGGCGGCGGCAGAACGGCTCGAGCAGCTTCACTTGAAAGTCGATCTGGACGACGACCACATCCTGGGCTTCTTCCTGAACCAGGGCTTCAAACTGTCAGGCGAGCGCGAGTACCTGCTGTCAGCTGCACGGGGCAGCATCCCGGCGCCCGAGGCGCCCGACGGCGTGCGGGTCGGCCTGAGCCCGGACATGCTGTCAAGCGATTACCTGGCCCTCTATGGGGAAATCGGAACCGAGCTGGGCTGGCGCGAACGGCTCGACTGGAGCCGCCCGGCGGTATTCGAACACCTCCAGCGCCCGGACGTCTTGCTGTTCGCGGCCCGCACCGGCAGCACCTATCTCGGCTTTGCGGAACTGGTCGTACGCGAGACCAGCGGGGCTGAGCTGATCCTGTTCGGGGTGCGCCCGGCTTTTCGGGGCCGTGGCATCGCGACGGCCTTGCTGTCTCACGTCCTGTGGCATTGCACGGAACTGCTGGGGCACGACCGCGTCTGGTTCACGACCCAATCTGAAGACGGCGGGCGCCTGCGCTTCACGCCGGCCCGGCACGCGCTGCGCCAGGAACGGGTGCTCATCCAGCTGGAGAAGCGTCTGATTGAGGTGCCGTCGGGCCGGTACGCGCCAGGCTGACAGCGACGTTTGGAGGAGACACGGGCCTGCGACGCAGGTGACATCGCGCGCCGGGAGCGAGGTGGGCGCATCGCGTGCTATCATGAGCGTTCTGGCCGCACCCCCGAGGCGAAGGAAAGCCGCTCATGGAAGCCAAACTGCGCGAAGTTGAGCACAAGTTTCATGAACTGACCGAGCTTCTGAGTGATCCGGCGGTGCTGGCAGACCAGGACCGGTTGATGAAGTTCGCCCGCGCCCGCGCCGAACTGGAAGAGACGGTGACGACCTACCATGAATGGCAGCGGGTTACCCAGGAACTCAAAGACGCCAAGTCAATGCTCCAGACCGAAACCGACGTGGAACTGCGGGAGCTGGCAGCGGCGGAAGTGGACGACCTGACGGTCCGCGAAACGGCCCTGGGTGAGCGGCTGCAGATCTTGTTGCTGCCGAAAGACCCCAACGACGATCGCAACATCCTGGTGGAAATCCGGGGGGGAGCGGGTGGTGACGAATCCAACCTGTTCGCCGCGGACCTGCTGCGTATGTTCACCCGCTACGCAGACCGGCGCGGCTGGCGAGCCGAACTCCTGAACTTGCAGGAAACGGAGCTGGGCGGGGTCAAGGAAGCCGTGCTCTCGATCAAGGGCGAGGGCGTGTACCGCCAGATGAAATACGAGTCCGGCGTCCATCGGGTTCAGCGCGTGCCGGTGACCGAGGCGCAGGGGCGGATTCATACCTCGACGGCCACTGTGGCGATCATGCCCGAAGCCGAGGAAGTCGACGTGGAGATCAACCCCAAGGATCTGCAAATCGACACCTTCCGCTCAGGCGGCGCCGGTGGACAGAACGTGAACAAGGTCGAAACCGCCGTGCGGATCACCCACCTGCCCACCGGCGTGGTGGTGGCCTGCCAGGAGGAGCGCTCGCAGTTGCAAAACCGCATGAAAGCCATGGCCATGCTGCGCACCAAGTTGCTCGACGCGATGACGGAGAAGGCGGCCAGCGAGCGGTCAGACCTACGCCGCAGCCAGGTCGGCACGGGCGACCGCTCGGAGCGGATCCGAACCTACAACTTTCCGGAAAACCGGGTCACGGACCATCGGATCAAGGTCACCCTGCACAAACTCGATCAGATCCTGGCCGGCGACCTCGATGAGTTGCTGGGCGAATTGATCGCGTTTGATCAGCGCGCGCGGCTCGAAAAACTCACCGCCCAATCCGCCTGACGATCCGCTCCGTTGGGGAGGGAGCAGTGGTGGCTCCCCCGCAAGCGGTTCGCCCCTCCTGGCTCTCCCTCCCCCAGCCCGTGGCAGCGGGGCAATCTTTGGGGGGCCATGCAAAGGCCGCCCAAGGCAGCGGGTACAAAGCCCACACCCTGGCCGGGCCCCCCAGGCGACATCGTTCAAGTCGAGAGAAGGAAAGACGGCCCGCCTCTCTCCGTTCGAGGTACTTCGCTTGCCCACCATCGGTGACGCCCTCTATCAGTCATCGCGACAACTGCTCGATGCCGGCATCGACACGGGCTCCCTGGAAGCCTCCCTGCTGCTCGGTCGCGCCACCGGCCTGGACCGCCTGCGTCTGATCAATCGCACCGCCGAGGAACTGGAAGAGCCGGCCTGGCGATGCTTCCAAGGCCTGCTCGCACGTCGCCTGCAGCGTGAACCACTTCAGTACATCCTGGGAGAGACGGAGTTTCTTGGGCTCAACTTCCTGGTCAGCCCAGCGGTTTTGATCCCGCGTCCCGACACGGAGACCTTGGTGGAGTCGATCCTCGATCTCGAGGAGGAGGGCGGCTCATCCCTGCCCGTGCTGGCGGCGGACATCGGCACAGGAAGCGGGGCGATCGCCATCAGCCTGGCCAAATCCCTCCCCTACATGCGCGTGATCGCGTCGGACATCTCCTCGGAGGCGATCGCCGTGGCTCGCGAAAATGCCAGTCGCCTCGATGCGGCCGAGCAGATCGAGTTCCGGCACGGCGACGGCCTGTCGGTGCTGCGGGAGCCCGTACGCTATCTGATCAGCAACCCGCCTTACATCGCAGAAGCGGATATCCCCGGCCTGGAACCCGAGGTGCGAGACCACGAACCGATCGCGGCATTGACCCCAGGCGAGGACGCGCTGCGCTGGTATCGCGTGTTTGCGAGAGAAGGAGCCACGTACGTGGAACCGGGAGGTTGGCTGGCGGTCGAGGTCGGCGCAGGGCAGGCCGTCCAGGTGGTGGCGGAAGTCGAAGCCAGCGGTTTCTGGGGCCCTGCGGTGGTGCGCGCCGACCTGAGTGGCATCGAACGGGTCGTGCTGGCCCAGCGCTTGCATCAATAAAACCCTAAATACACCCTAACTTAAACAAAAGACAAACAAGTCACCAGGGCTGACGGGCGATAATCGGAGGGTCTACTCCCCGCCCGCCCGAGGTTTTTCCACGCATGGCGCATTCTTCCCGTCTCGTCCCACTCGCAGCCCGGATGCTCGCGGCGACCGTCTTGCTGATGGGGGGCCTGTCGGCCTGCCGTGGCGCGGGCCTCGTGCCCCTGGCCTCCGCGGTCACGACGGCCCAGGGGGAATCGCTTTACGTGCGCTTGGATTACCGCTCCCCTGCCGAACTGCAAGCAGCGGTGGCGGGCGGCCTCGACTTGTTCGGCGCCGAAATGGACCAGCAGCGGGCGTTTGGCCGAATTTCAGCCGAAAACCTGAAACGCTTGCAGGCCCAGAAATTGCGCCTGACCATCGAACCGGCCAATGCCCCCGGCATGGGCGTGCGGAACCAGTTCGACCGGGGCTACCGAACCTACGCCCAGCTCACCAGCGAGCTTCAATCCCTGGCCGCCAAGCATCCGGAGATCATGCAGCTGAAGAGCGCGGGGCCGTCTTGGGAGACCACCCAAGGCAAGGCGGACCGCCAGCTGTGGACCGTCCGCATCACCGGACCCGGCGACGCGTCGAAACGCCCTGCCGTGGCCTTCACCGCCAACGTGCACGCGCGAGAGCTGGTCCCCGTCGAACTGGCCATGCGGCTCATTCAGGACCTGCTGACAGGGTACGCGTCCGGCGGTGAGGTCAAGCAATTGCTGGACACCCGCGTGGTCTACGTGATGCCGATGGCCAACCCCGATGGCCACGTTCGGGCCGAGGCCGGGGCTGACTGGCGGAAAAACACCCACGCCTTCGACGTTGGCATGGGCGTCGATCTGAATCGCAATTTTCCCTTCAAGTGGGGCTTCGACAACGGCGGTTCGAGTGACTCGCCACGGTCGGACACCTACCAGGGTCCTGCTCCCGCTTCCGAACCGGAGACGCAGGCCATCAAGGCCTTTCTGTCGGGGATTCCCAACCTCAAGATCGGGATGGACTACCACAGCTACTCGAACCTCGTGATGTGGCCGTGGGGTTGGACCGCGTCGCCGGCCCCCGATGCTCCAATGCTTGAAACCATCGGCCGCAAGCTGGCCAGTTTCAACCGTTACAAGCCCATTCAGGCCAGCTCGCTGTACCCCACCTGCGGCACAATCCGCGACTTCGTCTACGGTGAACTGCACGTGCCCTACTTCACCACCGAGATCGGAGGACGCATGGACGGCTTCGATCCGCCCTTCAAGCGGGCCCAGGAACTGATCGGAGAGAACCGAGCGGGGGCCATGTACCTGCTCTCGATCGCGGACAACCCTGCCCAGGTGTTGCAAACGACCACCAAGCGCCGCGCGCGCTGAAGCATTGAGGACCTGAAAGCCCTCCTGGAGCGCTGCCTCTGCCCTGGGCAAGGGCAGAGGCAGCAACCATCTGCCGGCCGGCCGAACCGTCAGGTTTGCAGGCGACCTCGCGCGGCCTCTGGAGGACCGGAGGCACGTGGTAGCATGGGCCTGTCCTCCCATTTGCTTCGCATCAGGAGCCGCACCGCCCATGGATAAGAACCGCCAGATTGCGCTGGACACGGCCCTGTCCGCCATCGAAAAGCAGTTTGGTAAGGGCGCCATCATGAGGCTGGGAGACGCGGCGGCCATGCGGGTGGAGACAATTTCCACCGGCGCGTTGGCCTTGGACCTGGCCCTGGGGGTGGGCGGCCTGCCCAAAGGCCGCATCATCGAAATCTATGGACCGGAATCCGGTGGCAAGACGACCCTGGCCCTGCACGTGGTGGCGGAATCCCAGAAAGCGGGGGGGACCGCTGCGTTCGTCGACGTGGAACACGCCCTTGACCCTCGCTACGCCGAGGCCATCGGGGTCGATATCAACAACCTGCTGGTCAGCCAGCCAGACACCGGCGAGCAAGCCTTGGAGATCACCGAGGCCCTGGTCCGCTCCGGCGCGGTCGATGTGATCGTGGTGGACTCCGTGGCCGCCCTGGTGCCCCAGGCGGAGATCGAAGGGGATATGGGCGACAGCCACGTCGGACTGCAAGCCCGGCTGATGAGTCAGGCCCTGAGAAAACTCACGGCCGCCATCGGGCGGAGCCGCAGCACGGTGGTCTTCATCAACCAGATCCGGGAAAAAATCGGCGTCATGTATGGCAACCCGGAAACCACGCCGGGCGGTCGCGCCCTGCGCTTCTATGCCAGCGTGCGCCTGGAGGTCCGGCGCGTCGAAACGCTGAAGCGCGACGGCAGCGAATATGGCAACCGGGTCAAGGTGAAGGTCGTGAAGAACAAGGTGTCTCCCCCGTTTCGTGTGGCGGAGTTCGACATCCTGTTCGGCGAGGGCATCTCGGCCGAAGGCAACTTGCTCGATGTGGCCGTTGAATTCGACGTGGTTCAGCGCAGTGGCGCCTGGTACTCGTACCGCTCCGAGCGCCTGGGCCAGGGGCGCGACGCGGCCCGCGAGGCCATCAAGGAAGCCCCGGAGACCGCCGAGGCGATCGCCCGTGAGGTGCGTAAGCGGGCGGGTTTGTTGGAGCCGAGCAACCCCAGCGCTCGACAATAAACGCGCCTTGAACGGTGTTCAATCCTCGGGCGGAAGGGAATAAGATCCCTGGGTGTCCAGGCCTTACCTGCGCGCCCTCCCCGCTCCCTCCAACGACTTCGCTTACGGCCGCACCGGCTCGTTCCCGATATCAAATGCCCATCGCTCGACGCTGAGCGGGGCGATGTCGCCCCGGCTTGTTGCGACCGTGGCTAGATGGGATTCTGCCTTGAATTCCGAACCCAACTACATCAATCTGGCGCTGGTGGGCTACCAGCTCATTGCGGTCGCCACGTTCATCATCGGGGCCATCTGCCTGTTTCTGGCCAACCGCAAATATCACAAGTCGAAACAGGCCCAGATGGCAGGGGAGAACGCCCGGCTCGCGGCGGTCGCGGAAGCGGACCGCATGAAGGGCGAGGCCCTGCTCGAGAACGAGCGAGAACGGCAGCGCGCGCTGGCGGAAGTGGAGGCCCAGGCCGCCAAAAAAGAGGAAGCCATCGGGCTCGAACGACAGGAGCTGAAGCGCAACGAACAGCGCCTCCAAAGTAAAGAAGAAGCGCTTGAACGGAAGCAAGAGGCGCTGGCCCAGCGCGAAGGAATCCTCCGGGAACGGGAACATCGGCTGGATGACCGCGAGCGGGAGTTTGAGGAATCCTTGAGCGGCCGCCAGGCAGCCCTCGACGAACAGTGGACGCGGGCGCTGGCCGAACTCGAAAGACTCAGTGGTCTGTCTCGAGAGGCGGCCCGGCAAGAACTGCTGAAACGGCTGGAGGACGAACTGCGACACGAATCGGGGGTGATGATCCGCGAAGCCGAGGCGCAAGCCCGCGAAATGGCTGACAAGAAAGCGCGGGAGATCATCACGACCTCGATTCAACGCTGCGCGGTCGATCACACGGTGGATGCCACCGTCACGGTCGTCTCCCTTCCCAGCGACGAGATGAAAGGCCGCATCATCGGGCGAGAGGGACGCAACATCCGAGCCATTGAAGCGGCGACAGGCATCGACCTGATCATCGACGACACGCCTGAGGCGGTCATCCTGTCGAGTTTTGACCCCGTTCGCAGGGAGGTGGCGAGGCTCGCGCTGGAACGTCTGATCGCGGATGGCCGCATTCACCCGACACGCATCGACGAACTGGTGGAGAAGGCCCGGGAAGAAGTCGACCAGAAAATTCGTGAAGATGGTGAAAATGCCGCGATCGAGGCTCAGATACAGGGCCTTCATCCCGAGCTGATCCGGGTGCTGGGGCGCTTGCGGTTTCGCACCTCTTACGGCCAGAACGTCTTGCGTCATTCCATCGAAGTCGCCCACATCGCGGCCTCGATGGCAGCGGAACTGGGGGCTGACATTCACCTGGCTCGCCGGGCAGGTCTGCTGCACGACATCGGCAAAGCCCTCTCTCACGAGGTCGAGGGGCCGCACGCGCTGGTGGGCGGCGATCTGTGCCGTCGCCACGGCGAAAACCCCCGGGTGGTCAATGCCGTCTCGGCCCACCATCTGGACGTGCCCCAAGAAACGGTCGAGGCCGTGCTGGTCCAGGTGGCGGATGCCATCTCGGCCGCCCGGCCAGGCGCCAGGCGAGACACCATCGACATCTACATCAAGCGCCTCGAGAAACTCGAACGCATCGCCAAATCATTCCACGGGGTGGAACGCTCCTACGCCGTGCAGGCGGGACGGGAGATCCGCATCGTGGTCCAACCCCAACTGGTCGATGACACCCAATCGGCCGTCCTGGCGCGCGACATCGCCAAGAAGATCGAGGGCGAACTGGAATACCCCGGGCAGATCAAAGTGACGGTCGTGCGGGAAACCCGCGTCACCGAGTACGCCAAGTGAGCGCCGCCTTCCTGGATGTTCTGTTCATTGGCGACATCGTCGGAAGACCGGGTCGGGATGCAGTAGCACAGACCCTGCAAGATATGCGCAGGGCCGACATCCCCGACCTGATCGTGGCGAATGCTGAAAATGCGGCAGGCGGCTTCGGCCTCACGGAGCCCGTCTGCCAGGAACTGGTCGATCTGGGGATTCAGGTTCTGACCATGGGCAATCACACCTGGGACAAGGCTGAGATCTTCGGGTTCATCGGGGAGCAACGGCGTTTGCTGCGCCCAGCCAACTACCCCGAAGGGACCCCGGGGCGCGGCTGGACCCTGCTGGAGGTGGCAGGGGTCCAGGTGGCCGTCGTGAACGTGATGGGCCGCGCCTTCATGCCGCCCGTGGATTGTCCCTTCGTCTGCCTCGATCGGGTGATAGCGGAAATCGCCGGCCAGGCACAAGTGATCCTGGTCGACGTGCATGCGGAGGCAACGGCGGAGAAAATCGCCCTCGCCCGCTACGTGGATGGCCGGGTCAGCGCCTGCCTGGGTACCCACACGCACGTGCAAACTGCGGACGAGACGATTCTGGCTGGCGGAACGGCTTTCCTCAGTGACGTCGGCATGTGTGGCCCCCGTGACGCCGTCATCGGGGTGAAGACCGAGTTGGCCATCCGCAAGATGAAGACCCCATTCCCCACCAAGCTCGAGGTGGCCTCCGGTCCCAGTCAGTTCAATGCGGTGCGGCTCCGCGTAGACACCCGGACAGGCCATAGTGTCGCGATTGAACGCTTGAACTACCGCTGAGGGTGGGCTATCATGAAACTTAAAAACCTTCAATACCGCATCCCGCTTTAAATTGGCCCTCCTGTCACCTGGTGCCACACCCCATCTCTCCAGGTCACATACCCAGCTCTCATCGTCGCCGCATCTCTGGAGGCCCCCGTGGACGTCCTCAAAGTTTCCGCAAAGTCCAATCCCAGTTCCGTGGCCGGGGCCCTGGCCGGGGTCCTGAGAGAGCATGGGAAGGCGGAGATGCAGGCCATTGGTGCGGGGGCGCTGAACCAGGCGGTCAAGGCGATCGCGATCGCCCGCGGTTACGTGGCGCCGAGTGGGATGGACCTGGTCTGCGTGCCAGCCTTCATTGACATCCAGATCGATGGCGAAGAACGCACAGCCATCAAGTTGATTGTCGAGCCTCGTTGATTCCCCGAACCAAGGCCCCCGGTAATGGTGCGTCCGTGACCCCTTTGACGGAACAAGACGGTAACAACGCGCGCTGGCTCGACTGGTTACTGGCCCTCGCGGTGGCTCTGGCCTACACGGCCCTGGCCCTGCCCGGTCTGGCAGAACCGGCCAAGCCGATCTTCGACGAAATCCTCCACGTGTTCGCCGCCAACGATTGGCTGCGCGACATGCCGATGTC
>JAYKJB010000050.1 GCA_035285325.1 Candidatus Sericytochromatia bacterium | reverse complement strand
GCTTGTGGTAGGCTATCCCCGGAACATGGACGGCTCCATTGGCGAGCAAGCTCGCTTCGTGGAACGCTTTGTGGAATCCCTCCAGGCGGCGATCGCCCTTCCCGTGGAGCTGGTGGACGAACGTCTCACCACCCGTCAGGCCGAAAATGCTATGCGGGCACTCAACGTCAAGGCGAAACGGCGCAAGGAGCTCATCGACCAACAGGCGGCGGCGTTGATCTTGCAAACCTTCCTGGACCGCCAGGCCCGGGCAGCCCGCGAGGCAGAGCAACCTGCACACGACGAGGAGTAGCGAGACGGATGGAACAGGAATTGGAAGCCCAGGAAGACATCGTCACCTTGGTCGACGAAGAGGGCAAGAATCACGATTTCCAGGTGGTCGACATCATCGAAGTCGATGGGCGCGAGTACGCGTTGCTGCTCCCCGCAGACGCGGATGATCCGGAGCAGGAAGAGGTCTTGGTGCTGCGCTTCGAGGTCGATCGGTTCGAGATGATCGAAGATGAAGCGGAGTTTCAAGCGGTCGTCAAGAAACTGGAAGAGTACACTGACGAGGGCGAGGAAGCCTGATTCGGCCACTCATTCCGGCCGTTTAACACTCCACGTCAGTGCGGAGCCGGTCCACCAGGGCCGGCTTTTTTTCTGCCTGTGCGGTGGCCAACCATTCCTTCTGTAACCCTCTCCAGAGCGGGAGGGGCAGTGTCCTGCCTCGGTCGATCAGTTGTTCCAGTTCACCGTCGTAGCCGTGCTGACACAGCCAGCGAAACCATCTCGCGAGATGCTGGATCGGTTCCCGGGGACGTTCGGGGCAAAGGGGCACCCGCGGTCCTCCCCCCAGCAGGAACAGACAGATGGCCAGGGCGTCCTTGGTGCCCCAGTCGGCGGCACCCGCTCGCAGCCAGCGTGACCAGGCGTGCTTGGCGGGGTCCATCTGCCCGACCAGCCAGCAAGCCCAGCCCCGTTCGAGATCCGCGGCGGGCAGTTCGCATCCGCTCAGGGCAACCAGGGCGTCGTTTGCCCGGCCCAGGTCCAGCAGCAACCGCGCACGCAGGTGGGAGATGGTGGGGGTGCTTTCCAGCGTCGCCAGCAGGTCGAGACCGGCCTGCGGCCGATGGAGTTTCCACAGACTCCAGGCCAGCTGAAAGCGGGTATCACGGCGACCGGGCGAGCGTTGCAGCGCCGCGTCGAGCCAGTGCGCCGCCACCTCCCATTCACCGCGTTGCAGGAACAGTTGTCCGAGGCAGTGGCGGGTTTCGGCACAGAGAGGATGCTGGACGGCGGCCTCGGTCAGCGCCTGTTGCGCTTCGGCGTAGCAGCCCTGTTCCAACAATGCGTTGGCGCTGGCGAGGTGGGGCGCGACGTGCATATCGGTTTCTCACGGGAGGCGGCTCAGATCAGCCTCACGGCTCATCTCTGGGCCAGGATAGGAGCTTACCATGACGAACGGGGGCCCCCGGTGGGACCCCCGCTGAACGACGTGCCCGCTGCGCTGATTACTTGAACAGCGACAACACCGACTGTGGCTGGGCGTTGGCCTGAGCCAGAATGGCGGTCGACGTCTGCATCAGGATCTGCTGCTTGGTCAGGTTCGTCATTTCCATGGCCACGTCCGTGTCGCGGATGCGACTGTCCACCGCTTGCAGGTTTTCGCGGGTAATCTGCAAGATGGACTGGGCTGCCTCCAGGCGGTTGCTCTGCGCACCCATCGCCGTGCGCTGGTTGGTCACGTAGGCGAGGTAGTCGTCGATGCTGGTGATCATCTGCCGGGCGTTGGCTTCCGTTCCGATGCTGGGCGCCGTCGGCGTGAAGTCCACGGGCCCCGCCGAGTCGAAGTCGCCCGTTGCCGTATCGTCGTCCGTCCCCAGCGCGAAGGCAAAGTCGAGCTTGGCGGTGGTCAGGGCCAGGCGGTCCTCAGCATTGTTATTGGGGCCAATTTGCAGGCTGAAGGTGTCGTAAGGGTCGCCCGTGCGGGGAGTGACCGTCGTGTTGGTGGTCTCTACCGTATCGTCGATCCGGACGCGGTCAAAGGTGGTGGTTCCGTCCGAATAGGCCCCGCCGCGGAAGGCTGCCCTGCGGATTTCGACAGCTTGGTCAGTCGCCGTGATGGTGTTCGGGTCGGTGGCAGTGGTTCCGCTCATGGGCGAGAAGCCCGTGATCTCTTCGAACACCTTCTTACCGTTGAAAGTGGTCGTGTCTCGAATCCGGTCCATTTCAGCGCCCAGCGCCGCAAACTCAGCCTGCAGCGAGGCGCGGTCCGGGGTGTCCTGCAACGTCCCGTTCGAGGCGGTGACGGACAGTTCCCGCATCCGGAGCAGGATGCTCTGGACCTGCGCCAAGGCGCCTTCCGCTGTGTTCAACAAGCCCATGCCGTCCTGGATGTTTCGCTCTGCCACGTTCATGCCCCGAATCTGAGCGCGGGCCGTTTCAGAACGGGCAATGCCGGATGCGTCATCAGCCGCGGTGTTCACCCGCAGGCCGCTCGACAGGCGTTCCAGGGACTTCGACAGGTTGTTACCGACCGCTTGCATGTTGCGTTGGGTGACCAACGCATTCATGTTGGTGTTGATCCGCACGGTGAATCCTCCTTGATGGGGTGCGAGGGGACGCCCGGTGGGGCGTCTCGCCAGCGGGATTCCTTCCCACTGCCAAGCATGTGATTCGGCAGGAAGCTGACGGACTTGAGTCCATGATGCGCTGGGCGGGCAAATAAATCAAAAAAAACCGCCCCGGCGCGGGGGCGGCATTCTGATTTGAGGGTTGATCTTGGCGGGCGCCTGGTTCAGCGCAGCAAGGCGAGCAGGTTGAGCGACTTGGCGTTGGCCTGAGCCAGCATGGCCGTGGCGGATTGTACTAGAATCTGGGAGCGGGTTAGCAAGGCGGTTTCGTAGGCGACATCCGTATCGCGGATACGACTATCTGCACTCATCAAATTTTCGCGCGTGACCTGGATTTGGGACACCTTATAATCGAGCGCGTTTGCCTGGGCACCGATCTTGGTTCGGGTTTCCAGAAGGTAGGTGAGAGCACTGTCTATGCTGGTTATCATGGCGGCGCTAGGGACCGCGGCGAGCGAGTAACTGCTGGCCGCGATGTCAAATGAACCCGAAGTACCGTTCAGCGGACCAAAAGTCAGGGTCATCTGACTGCTACTGGCGCTGTCGGCCCCGACTTGCAGCGTGACAGTCACTGCGCTCGCCGTGAACAGAGCCGTGCCGTTGTACTTGGTGGAGGAGGCCATGTTGGTCAACTGACTTTGGAGCGCTTGAAATTCCGCATTCAGGGAAGCTAGCGCTGTGGAACCGCTGCCTTGGTTGGCTGCGGTCAACGCGAGATCGCGCATTCGCATGGTGACTGCGGACATTTGGTCTAGCACGCCATCCGCGATGCCCACCATGTTGAATCCGTCCTGAATGTTTCGCTCCGCAGTGCTCAAGCCACTGATCTGAGAC
The DNA here is from genome assembly GCA_035285325.1 of Candidatus Sericytochromatia bacterium. NCBI lineage: Bacteria > Bacillati > Candidatus Sericytochromatia > Candidatus Sericytochromatia bacterium. The sequence goes on along the minus strand of JAYKJB010000050.1, from coordinate 7,365 downwards.
CGGAGTCGCTCCGAAATTCCTAGCCCTGAAGCATCGTCGCTGCCCTTGTTGATGCGAAGACCTGTCGAGAGACGTTCCAGGGACTTCGATAGGTTTGTGTCATTCTTCTGCAGGTTGCGCCAGGCCACCAGGGAACTGACGTTGGTGTTGATGCGCATGATACCTCCTTGGACGTCTGCGCTTTGGAGGCGAGTCCTTAAGCCTCCAGAGAATTGGCGGGGCGTTCACTGCGTTCTGATTCATTGGCAACCCCTCGCTACCGCAACAGGGCCAACAGGTTGAGCGACTTGGCGTTGGCCTGAGCCAGCATGGCCGTGGCCGATTGAACCAGAATTTGTGAGCGGGTCAGCAAGGCCGTTTCGTAGGCAACGTCCGTGTCCCGGATGCGGCTGTCGGCGCTCATGAGGTTTTCACGCGTGACCTGAATCTGGGCAATCTTGTAGTCGAGTGCGTTGGCCTGGGCGCCCACCTTGGTGCGTTGGTTCAGCAGATAGTCGAGCGCTTTGTCTATGCTGCCAATCCCGACGGTGGTCGATGCCGAAGCGATGGTGTAGATGGTAGTGCAGGCGATGTTGAAGTCACCCGTCACTCCGTTCAGGGGCCCGAAGGCCAGGGTCATCTGGCTGCTGGTAGCCGCGTCAGCACCGACCTGCAGGGTGACCGTCACGGTGGCACTGGTGAAAAGCGAGGTCCCGTTGTACTTGGTGGAGTCGGCCATGTTGCGGATCTGGGCCTGCAGCGCCTCGAACTCGGCCTGCAGCGACGCAATCGCGGTGGAGCCGCTGCCCTGGTTGGCCGCGGTGATCGACAGGTCGCGCATCCGCATCGTGACGGCCGTCATCTGGTCCAGCACGCCGTCGGCGATGCCCACCATGTTGAAGCCGTCTTGAATGTTTCTCTCCGCTGCCGTCAGGCCGCTGATGCTGGACCGCAAGCGCTCGGAGATGCCCAAGCCCGAGGCATCGTCCTTGCCAGCGTTGATGCGAAGGCCGGTAGACAGGCGTTCCAGGGACCTTGACAGGTTGTCGTCGTTCTTCTGCAGGTTGCGCCATGCAACGAGGGAACTGACGTTCGTATTGATGCGCATAATTCCTCCTTGGACAAACGCGCGAGAAGGGCAATCCTTTACCCTTCAGTGGATGCCTCATGCATCCGATACTCATGTTCCCTATCGCGTTCCGGTTGAAACGTCAAATCTGAACCTTTCGGCAGATTCAGATCGGAACTTGAATGCGCGGTGAAAAAATTTCCTGGGCGATCTTGCCCAGTTGGCGAGAGGGCCCGCTACTGCAGCAACCTGAGCAGGTTTTGCGACTTGGCATTGGCCTGGGCCAGCATGGCGGTGGCCGACTGCACCAAGATCTGGTTGCGCGTCAGCAAGGCAGTTTCATAGGCGATATCCGTGTCGCGGATGCGGCTGTCCGCCGACAGCAGGTTTTCACGCGTCACCTGGATCTGGTTGATCTTGAAGTCCAGGGCGTTGGCCTGTGCCCCGACCTTGGTCCGCTCGTTGAGCAGGAAGTTGAGGGCCCCGTCGATGCTGGTCAGCAGACTGCTGAAATTCGTGGACGCCGTGAGCGAATAGGCGGAGGCAGCGATGTCGAAGGTGCCCGTCGTGCCATTCAGCGGCCCGAAGGAAAGCGTCATCTGGCTGGCTGAGCCAGGCTCCGGCCCCACCTGCAAGGTGACCGTCGTGGCACTGCCGGTGAAGAGGGTGGTGCCCTGGTAGGCCGTCGAGCTGGCCATCTGGGTGATCTGGCTTTTCAGCGCTTGAAATTCCGTGTCCAAGGCGCTGAGCGAGGAGGACCCGCTGGCCGTGTTGGCGGCGGCAACGGTCAGGTCGCGCATGCGTTGCGTCACGGCCGTCATCTGCTCGAGCACGCCATCGGCGATGCCCACCATATTGAAGCCGGTTTGGATGTTTTGCTCGGCCGCGGTCAGGCCACTGATCTGCGAGCGCAGCCGCTCCGAAATGGCCAGCCCGGACGCGTCATCCTTGCCGCGGTTGATACGCAACCCGGTCGACAGGCGCTCGAGTGACTTGCTCAGCGCGTCGTCATTTTTTTGCAGGTTGCGCCACGCCTGTACGGCGTTGACATTGGTATTGATGCGCACATGCCACCCCCCCAGGCGTTGCGCACCTGAAGCAGCCCTTCGACTGCCTCACACGGACGGAGCGTTTTCCAAGACGCTCCGGCAAGTGCGCCGTGCAACCAAATTTATTGTACCTCAGACTGTTTAGAGTATGCTTTGCCGCGTGGGAAGCTGATCTGAGCGGCCGCGCACGGGGCGGAAAACCGCCTGCATAGGCTTCGCTGCCGGCGGAATCGTCGTGGTGGGGGTCAGGGCCCCTTGAAGCTGGGCAGGCTGATCGCGGCCGCAACAAAGGGGGGACGGCCTTCCAGGGTGGGCTTGCCCGGCACGACGTGGCAGGCTCGACAGCGTGGCTCGTAGGCTTCGGCCGCCCCGATCAAGATGACCGCTTCCTCGTAATGGGCAGGACGCCCATCGACGAGGCGTTGCGTGCGGGTGCCCGGGGCCCCGCAGGTCATGCAGATGGCCGTCAGCTTTTCGACCTCTTCGGCCATCGTGATCAGACGGGGCATGAAGCCGAAGGGCTCGCCGCGAAAGTCCAGATCCAGCCCCGTGCAGATCACGCGCTTGCCCGCGTCTGCCAGGGCCTGGCAGGCCTCCACGATGGCGTCATCGAAGAACTGCACCTCGTCCAGCGCCACCACGTGAACGTCCTCGCTCACCATCGCCAGCACGTCGCTGGCGAGACGGGCACGGATCGCCTCGATCTGCCCGCCGTTGTGGGAGTTCACCAGTTCGGCGCGGTAGCGATCGTCCATTTCCGGCTTGAACACCTGAACCTGTTGCTTGGCGATCTGGGCGCGACGGACGCGGCGGATCAGTTCTTCCGTCTTGCCACTGAACATGCTGCCGCAAATGACCTCGATCCAGCCGGTGGAACGCTTGATCTGATAGAAGCCGAAAGTGGACATGAAAAGACGCTCTTGAAGAGGGGCCTGGAGGCGTGAACGGGGCGGTGGGGAGCTTTATGTTAGCGAATCGTGGTTTGGCTTGGGAAGGGCAAGGCCGGCTCGTCGACGTCTTGCAAAAAGCTCTCCAGTCGCGCCAGGGCGCGCTCGGCGAGGCTCTCGCGACGCAATTTCTTGTCCCGGATCGGCGTGGCCAGCTCAGGCAAAAGCCCCCAGTTGGCGTTCATCGGCTGGAAATGTTTCGGTGAGGCTTCCGAAATGTAGTGGCTGAGCGCTCCCAGCATCGTTTCGCGCGGCCATTCCAGCAAGACTCGGCCCTGGAGCCGCCGGACGAGGTTGCGTCCCGCCAGCAGGCCCGTGGCCGCGGAGTCGATGTAACCCTCCACCCCGATCATCTGGCCTGCCGCGAACAGGTCCGGCCGATCTCGCCATTGCAGGGTGGGGGCCAGCAGGTGCGGGCTGTTCAGGTAGGTGTTGCGGTGCATGACCCCCAGGCGCACGAACTCGGCCTGGGCCATGCCCGGGATCATCCGGAAGATGCGGGTCTGTTCGCCCCACTTGAGCTGGGTCTGGAAGCCGACCATGTTGTACAGCGAGGCGGCGGCGTTGTCCTGGCGCAGCTGGACCACCGCGTAGGGCCAGCGCCCCGTGCGCGGATCCGTCAGGCCGATCGGCTTCATCGGGCCGTAACGCAGGGTGTCGAGGCCGCGTCGGGCGATCACCTCGACGGGCAGACAGCTCTCGAAGAAAACGTGGTCTTCCGGGTTGTGTAGCGTGGCGTTCTCCCCAGCCACCAGGGCCTCCCAGAAGCGCGTGTAGGTCTCCCGATCGAGCGGACAGTTTAGGTAGTCGCCGCCCGCGTCCTCGGGGGTGACCTCGCGCTTCTGACCCTTGCGGGCCAGCCCCTCTCGCCCGCCTCGAAAGATGATCGAGAGGTCGAGCGAGTCGACGGCGACGATCGGCGCGGCGGCGTCGTGGAAGAACAGGTATTCGTGGCCGGCGATCGCCTGCAAGTGCGCCGACATCGCATCCGAGGTCAGGGGACCGGTGGCCACGATGGTCGGGCGATCGCCCGGCAGCTGCGTGAGTTCTTCCCGATGCACACGGACGCGCGGGTGGGCGCTCAGACGCTCGGTGACGGCCCGCGCGAAGCCCTCGCGGTCGACCGCGAGGGCACCGCCAGCCGGGACCGCGTGGGCATCCGCACAGGCCACGATCAGGGAGTCCAGGCGACGCATCTCGGCCTTCAGCAGGCCGGAGGCCGCCGTCAGGCCATTGGCGCCCAGCGAGTTCGAGCAGACCAGTTCGGCGAAGTCGGTGCTGTGATGCACCGTCGTGGGCCGCACCCCGCGCATCTCGTAGAGGTCGACCTCCAGGCCGGATTGAGCCAGCTGCCAGGCGGCCTCACTGCCGGCCAGCCCGGCGCCTATGATGCAGGCTCGCTTTTCAGCCACGTTCGCGTCCTCCTCGCGTGCCGCGCATGGTATCACACGGGGCGCCCCATCGTTGGGTATACGCCTCCTGTGGACTCCAACATTCCGGTTCAGCAGCGGGTGAGGCGCGGGGTGGCGGCCCTTGTGGCACGTTACTGCCTCCTGATGCCGCTCTCCATCGTCTCTAGCGTTCTGCTGGCGCGCTGGTTGTCAGTGCAAGACTTTGGGGTCTTCACCTCCGTGACGTTTCTGGTGTTCGGAATCGGCAGCTTGTTTGAACTGGGACTCATTTCCGTCCTGATTCAACAGCCGGAGCCACCCACGGTCGCCGAGCAGCGCACGGTTTTTACCGTCTATCTGGCGTTCTTCGCCGTTTTGGCTTTGCTCCTGATGTTGAGCGCGCCTTGGCTGGCGCTGGTTTTTCGACTGCCAAATGATGGTTCTTCACTGCTCCGTTGGATGACGTTGCCCATGCTGCTTGGCGCACTGGGAAGCGTGCCCACGGTCATGCTCGAGCGCAGTCTTCGTTTCGGCTCGCTGGCCGCTGTAGAGGTTTCAAGCACCTTCCTGGAAAAGCTCGTCACGCTCGTTCTGGCCTACCAAGGGTTTGGCTTCTGGAGCTTCTTGTGGGGGACTCTGGCTGCCGTGGGCCTTCGCATGTCGCTCTTGAACATTTGTTCCCCCTGGTCCTTCGGCTTGGCTTGGGATGGCGGGGTCTTACGCCATCGTATGGCCCAGGGAATGTGGTTTCAAGGCGTGAATCTGGCCCACATGGCGCGTGAGAACCTCCACACGCTGGTGGCGGGGCCGACCTGTGGACCGCACGCCGTGGGCCTCCTCAACTGGAGCACCAATCTCGCCACCCTTGTGCCCGCCAATGCCTTGATGCTTGCTCACCGAGTGACTTTCACTGCCTATGCGAGGCTACAGCACGACCATTCCGAAGCTGGCGCGGTCTTGAGGGCCACCTTGCGTCGCTTATGGCTGTTCACTGCACCGCCCATGAGCTGCCTCTGGGTGTTGGCGGATCCACTTGTACGTTTCGTGTACGGTGAGGTGTGGCTTGAAGCGCTGCCGGTATTGTTCTGGGCGCTGATACGTGCCTGGGCCGGGCAGCTTTTTTCGCCGCTGCTGGTGTTCATTAACGCCCGAGGACAGGCCGCCTTGGGTTTTCGCTTCATTTTGGCAAGCACGCTGTTGGAATGGACCTTGGCCATGGCGTTTCTCGCCTTCATGGGCTACCGAGGCCTCGCTGTAGGAGCTGCGCTTGGAAGTATTGGCCCCGCCATCGTGATGGCCGTCTACGTGAACCGCACTGCGTCGTTGAAGCCTATCGCGACTTTGGCCCCTGGGCTGGCATTGGCGAGCGGACTTGTGGCCGTATCTCTGCTGATGGCTCCTCTGGTCACTTCTTGGCAGACCTTGCTGGGCGCGATCATGATCCTTGCTCTCCTTTGGGTCTTGGTGGTTGGATTCCTCGAGCGGTGCTTGATCGTGGATGTGTGGGCAAGACTGCGTGGGCGATTTTTGCGAAATGCGGCTTGACGAGTGGATGGGCGCCTGCACAGCAGCTTCTCCGCGGCAGGGTTGCTCCGGGTCGAGAAGGTCGATGTGATGACCAACGTTCAGAACGAACCCTCCAGCGAGGCATTCCTCGCTGTGGTGATAGTCAACTGGAATACCCGTCACGATTTGATGGTCTGCCTATCTTCGTGCCGACGGGCGGAGATTGCCCTACCTCATCAAATCTGGGTTGTTGACAATGCGTCGTCCGATGGAAGTGCGGATGCCGTCCTGCAGTCTTTTCCGGAGGTTCAACTGCTGCGGGCACCCGAAAATCTCGGATTCGCTGCCGGCAACAACCTGGCTTTGGAAAAGATTCGGGCGACGTATGTGCTCCTACTCAACCCAGACACCATCGTTTCTCACAGGCAGATAGAGACGCTCGTGGCCCACCTCGAAGAGCATCCGGAGGTGGGCGTGGTAGGACCTCGTTTGGTCTACGAGGACGGTAGCTTTCAGCTCTCAGCCATGCCCTTCGTTCGCCCGGCGGACCTGTACTGGGAGCACGCGCGTTTTCCCGCTTTTCTGCAGCCTGCGGCTCAGCGTCGCCCGCGCCGTCTTTATGTTTTTCCCGAGCGCGAAGCTCGCGATGTCGAGATGGTGATCGGCGCCGTGCTCTTGATCCGGGGCGCGGTGATTGCAAAAGTTGGACTATTGGACCCGGCCTTTTATATGTACGCCGAGGAGATGGACTGGTGTTTTCGCGTGTGGCAGGCGGGCTATCGGGTTCAGTGGCTGCCGACCGCCTGCGTGACGCACATCGGGGGCCGCGCAGCGGCCCACGTGCCTCTGCCGACCTTGTCCTATCGATTTGCCAGCACTCTGCGCTTTTTGAACAAGCATTTCGGTGCCACAGCTGTCCGCCAAGCACGTGCGTTGCTTGCCTTGGCTGCGCTCCAAAATGCCATCTTGGCGACGCTCTTACGAACGCTGGGCCGGATTGACCGCGCGGTCTGGCGTCGGACCCTGCGGGAAAATCAGGTCGTTTTGATGACGGCCTTGCGCGGCCGTGCGGTGGAATGCGGTCATCAGAACAGCAGGGAATTGTTGTGAGGGCATCGGGACGACAGAACTCTTGCCAAGCTGCCAGAGTCGCCTGTCTGGGGCTCCCCGTTGCGATGCTCGGGGGATGCTCGGGTGCGCGGAAACTTCGCGTGGTGATTTCCCTCCCCCCGCTACGGCGCAGATGTGCGGGGATGCGCCTGTGACCTTTCCGGCCGATGGAGCTGTCGCATTGCCCGCCCGGCGGGTCACGGTCGTGATCGTCTCCTGGAACACTTGCGAACTCCTCGAGGCGTGTCTGCGAAGCTTGTTTCTGGATACGCCCGACATTCGCGTCGTGGTGGTCGACAATGCCTCCCCGGACG
>JAYKJB010000049.1 GCA_035285325.1 Candidatus Sericytochromatia bacterium | reverse complement strand
CGATTGTTTCGCCGAGGGGTCGCCTGCTTCGAGGGCGATCGCCTGCACGCCCACCCCCGCATCGTCGGAGAGGTCGGTTTCGTGGACGCACCGCTCGTTCATCACGCCTATGACACGGTGGGCGAGTACATTGCCAAAACCCGCGCCTACACCGATCATGAAGCGCGCGTTCGCGTGGCCGATGGCGAGCGGCGACGCCTGCGGGATGTCTGGCTGGCGGCCTTGCGACACGTCTGGTATCGCGGCTGGAAATTGGGTGGCTACCGTGATGGCTGGGTGGGGATGCGCTACGTGCTGGTGACGGCCCTGTATCCCGTCTGGGAGACCTGGAAAATCTGGCGACAGCAGCCTCGGAGGCGCATGTGACGGGGACCCTGCCCTTCATCTCCATCGTGGTGCCGGCCTTTGGGCGACCGGCTGCCCTGGCGGCCTTGTTGGAGGCCCTGGCGGACCAGAGCTACCCGACCGGTTCCTTCGAGGTGCTGGTGGCGGACGACGGGACCGTTCCGCCCCTGGCCGAACAACTGCCCCAGCGACACAGCCCGTTCTCCCTGCGCTTCCTGCGCGCGCCCAACGCGGGCCCCGCCACGGCGCGCAATCGGGGGGTGGCGGAGGCCCGCGGCACCATCATCGCCTTCACGGACGACGATTGCCTGCCGGAGCCTGGCTGGCTCGATGGCATCGCCGAGGCCTTCGACGACCCCCTCTGCTATGCCGTACATGGCCCGGTGCGCTCGGCCGTGCCGCCGATCGAGGCGCTGGTCCACTCCGTGCGCCTCGGGCCGCAGGATGGCGTGGCCACCGCCAATTTCGCCATCAAGAAGGATGTCCTGCTCGGCATCGGTGGTTTTGACGAGACCTTCGGGGCGCCGTTTTTCGAGGACGAGGATCTGATCCGGCGCTTGCGCGAGTGGCTGGGGGAGCCCAGCTGGTCCGAGGCCGTGGTGGTGCAGCATCCTCCGCGCCCGATTGCCTTTGCGGGGGCCTGGCGCGCTGCCGGCTACCTGCGCTGGCTGCCCTACATGCAGCGCAAGCACCCGGAGGCCTGGGGGGGGATGGCTCCAGGCGTCTGGCGCCGCGTGGCGCTCAAAAGCGGGTTGCTGGGCCTGGGACTCTCGCCCTTGTTTGGAGCGCCGGCCCTGGGCTGGCTCGGGCTGGCCGCACTGTTCGCCTGGCAGGCGCGTCGCCTGAAGCGCGGGTTGAGCCAGGCGATCGCCCATCAGTGGCGCATTCCCCTGGGCAGCCAGCTGGCTTTTCTGGGCTTGGAGTGGTTGCTCGACTTCAAGCGGGCCTGGGCCTTGTGGCAGGGGCGCCGGGTCGAAACCAAGCCGCCGGCCCCGATCGAGCAGGAGTTGGGCTTTTGAGAATCGCCCTGGTGTGTGCCGAGGTGATTCGCGAGAGCGGCCATGGGCGCTACATGCTCGAACTGGCCCGGCACCTGGCCACGCGTCATGAAGTGCACGTTTTCAGCCATCTGTTCCAGCCCGTCGAGGGCGTCGTGCATCGCCCCGTGCGGGCCCACGAGGGCATCAACCTGTTGCGCCTGCTCACCTTCTGGTGGAATTCGACGCGCGCGCTGGCCGATGAGCCGTTTGACGTGGTGCATACCGTCGGGGGCTGCTGTGCCCGCCGGGACGTGGTCACGGCCCAGTTCTGTCAGCGAGCCTGGGGGGCTGAACTTCAGGCTGCCGCGGTCCGCGAGCGGGAGGCGCGGCGAGCCGGCTTGCCCGTCATGCAGCCGCTTCCCAGCTGGCGTCGGGCCTACCATCAGCTCTACTGGCGCGTGGCGGACCGCTTCGAGGCCCCCGCCTTTCAAGGGGGCGGCACCCGGGCCCTGATCGCGGTCTCGGCGCGCGTCAAGGCGGAACTTGAACACGCCTATGGGGTGGCGGGCGAGCGCATCACCGTCGTGCCCAACGGGGTCGAACCGGCTGATTTTGCCGACACCCAACTGGCGCCGCTACGCGCGCCCACGCGGGCCGCCTTGGGGTTAGCTGACGATGCGCCGGTCCTGCTGTTCGTGGGAGACTTTCATCGCAAGGGGTTGGCCTGGGTGCTGCAGGCCGTGGCGCGCATGCAGGCCCGCACGGCGCAGTTGATCGTGGTGGGCCGTGGCGACCTGGCAGCTTTTCGTGCCCTGGCGCAGCGCCTGGGGGTAGCGGAACGGACTCATTTCGTGGGGTTTCAGGCGGAGCCGCGCCCTTACTTCGCGGCGGCGGATGCCTTCGTCTTTCCCACCTGGTACGAGCCTTTCGGCATGGTCGTGGTCGAGGCGCTGGCGGCCGGCTTGCCCGTGGTCACCAGCACCCTGGCCGGTGCTTCCGATGCCGTGCAGGACGGCGTCAACGGCTTTTTGCTGCCTGAACCGTCTGATGTCGGGGCGATCGCCGCTCACCTGGACGGCCTCTGTCTCGATGCCCCGAAGCGACTGGCCATGGCGCGTGCCGCTCGGGACAGCGTCACACCCTATGCCTGGTCCCGCATCGCGGCTCGGACCGAGACGGTCTACGATGAGGTGGTGCAGGCACGCGCGGCGCGCCGGCTCGGCTTGTCCGGCCCTGATTCGCCTGGTACGATGAGGCGGCCTTCCCGCTGACGAAAGGTTGCAAGATGACCGCCGACGCTGCTCGCCCCGAGGCCCCCGACGCCTTGCATCGCCTCGCCTGGCGCCTGCGCAAGGACGTGCTGGAGATGATTGCGGCCGCCAACTCCGGACACCCCGGGGGCTCGCTGTCTGCCATCGACTTGATCACGGCCCTGTACTTCGGCGTCCTGAAGCACGACCCCGCCCAGCCGCTTTGGGCCGCGCGTGACCGCTTCATCCTCAGCAAGGGGCACGCGGCCCCTGCACTCTACGCCGTGCTGGGCGAAGCCGGTTATTTCGACCGGGCACTTTATCCCACCCTGCGCCAGCTTGGCAGTCCGTTGCAGGGGCATCCGGAACTCGGCAAGCTGGCCGGCGTGGAAGCCTCGACGGGTTCCCTGGGGCAGGGACTTTCGATCGGCCTCGGGATGGCTGAGGGGGCCCGGATCACCGGCACGCAGGCGCGGGTGTACGTGCTGATGGGCGACGGCGAGCTGGACGAGGGACAGGTTTGGGAAGCGGCGCTGTATGCTGGGGCCAAGGCCTGCGAGAACCTGACGGCGATCGTGGACGTCAATGGCCTGCAACTGGATGACAGCACGGCCGGGATTCTCCCGCTGGAGCCGCTGGCCGACAAATGGGCCGCCTTCGGCTGGCACGTGGTCGAGATCGACGGTCACGACTTCGCCCAGATTCTGGCGGCCTACCGTGAGGCGCAGGCCACCAAGGGCCGCCCCACGGTCATTCTGGCCCGGACTGTCAAGGGCAAGGGCGTGTCCTTTATGGAGCACAACAACGAGTGGCACGGCGCCGCCCCCTCTGCGGAGCAGTTGCGTCAGGCGCTGGCAGAACTCGCGACGGTCACGGCCTGAGCACGACGCCCCGAGAAGGAGGCCACACGAACCATGTCGATTCGGGAACGCAAACTGGGGGCGGCCACGCGAGATGCCTATGGCGAGGCAATCGTGGAACTGGGCCGTCAGGAACCGCGGGTGGTGGTGCTGGATGCCGACCTCAGCAAGAGCACCAAGACCCAGGCGTTTGCCCGTCACTTTCCGGACCGTTTCCTGAATGTCGGGATCGCGGAAGCCAACCTGGTGGGCATGGCTGCGGGACTTGCGACCTCGGGCCTGATTCCCTTTGCCAGTTCCTTCGCCTCGTTCCTGATCTGCAAGTCGTTCGACCAGTTGCGAATGGGGGTCGCCAACCCGCGCGTCAATGCCAAATTCGTCGGTTCTCACGGCGGCATCTCGCTGGGCGAGGATGGAGCGTCGCAAATGGCCGTGGAAGACATCGCCTTGGCCGTGGCCTTGCCCCATTTTCAGGTGCTGGTGCCGGCTGACGCGGTGGCTACGCGTGCCTTGACCCTCGCGATGGCCGCCCACGACGGGCCCGTGTTCATGCGCACGGGGCGCCCCAAGGCGCCGGTGGTCTACGCCGCCGACGAGACCTTCCCGCTCGGGGGTTCCAAGCTGCTGCAGGAAGGCCGTGACCTGACCATCGTGGCCAACGGCCTGCTGGTGTTCGAGGCCTTGCAGGCGGCTGACATGGCGGCAGCGGCGGGTCTTTCGGTGGGCGTGCTGGACTGCTACAGCATCAAGCCACTCGATGAGGCGGCCGTGGAGCGGGCGGCCCGTCAGTCGGGCGCCCTGCTGGTGGCCGAGGAACACCTTACGACCGGGGCCCTGGGGGCGAGCGTCGCCCAGACCGTGGCACGACGCCACCCCGTGCCGATGGACTTTGTCGGGGTGGAAGACCGCTACGGCGAGAGTGGGACGCCGGAGGCCCTGATGGCGCACTTCGGACTGACCGCGGCGCACCTTTTCGAGCGCGTGCAGCAGCTGGTGGCCCGGAAACGCGAGCAGGCCGGGGTTCCGGCCTGAGGTGACACCCGAGACCGTGCTTTCGGAGAGTTCGCCGCCCCTGCAACTGGACCTGCCCTCCCGAGACGTCGCCCGACGCTTGGCCGTGGTCATCCACAACCCGGCCGCAGGCTCCGGTCCGACCAAGCAACGTGTCGAGTTCGATGCGGTGCGAGAACGCTTCGAGACGCATGGCTGGCAGTGCGGCTTCCTGGCGACGCGCTTTCAGGGGGATGGGGCGGAAGCGGCGCGGCTGGCGCTGGCCGCGGGCGCCGACATGGTGGTGGCCATGGGGGGGGATGGCACGGTCAACGAGGTCGTGCAGGCCCTCGCTTACCAGCCTGTGCCGCTGGGTGTGATTCCCACCGGTACGATCAACATTCTGGCGCGGGAACTGAACCTGCCGCTGGACTATTTGAAGACGATCGATGCGTTGGTGACGGGCGAACCCCGAACGATTGACCTGGGCCGGGCCAATGGGCGCTATTTCGCCTGCATGATCGGTCTGGGCTATGACGGAGACGCGACGCTCAACCTGCTGCCCCAGCTCAAGGCCTGGTCGGGACCGTTCGCCTACTGCGTGGCAGCCTTCCAAACTTACACGCGCCACAAGGCCGTGCGGGCGCGCATCACGCTCAAGATGGGCCACAAGACCCGCAAGTTGCGACGCCTCGTTTACATGATGGTGGTCAGCAACGGCGGGCTCTATGCCGGCGGCGTGCTGAAGTTCACCCCGGAGGCCAATATGGCCGATGGCATCCTGGATGTCTGCGTGATTCGCTCCGGGCGCTGGTACCGGGCATTGCTGCACGGATTGCTGACCTTGCTCGGACAGCTGCGGCAGGTGAGTGACGTGGAGTTTTTCCAGGCCACCTCCGTGCATTTCAAATCGTCGCGGCCCTTTCCTTACCAGCTCGATGGAGACCCCGCGGGCCATTCCCCCGTCACGGTCGAGATCGCGGCAGGGGCGCTGCGGGTGATGGCGCCGCCACTCGTGGCGCCAGCCTCCGATTGACCTTTGGCGCTCGGCCGGTTGGGCGGCGTCGCTCACCTGGCGGGCCAGGTCTGCCCCCGTCCGCTCACTCAGGGCCCGAGCGGGCTCAGGCGGGCCTCCTGTGCCTGCTTCGTTGGCCCTGCGTGGTATACTGGCGGCGCTATGCTGCAAATCATTCAGCAAAACCTGGGCCCCCTGCTGGGCTTCCTCTGCACCACTGCTGCGGTGCTGTTCATCGCCTGGGGGGCGCACCGGACGGAACGTCCCGGGGCCCTGGAAGCCTTGCAGGCCGAGGCGGAGGCCAAGCGCGCGGAAGGCCCTGACGCCCCCTAGCGGGGAGCCTCCAGGTGCCTGCTTGCGCATCGCTGGTCTAGCCAACACTGGAGGCCCGGCGGCATTCTGGTCTTATGTCACGAATTTCCGGCGCCTGATGTGGTATATCCTTGAACGCCGCCGTCTTCGGGACGGTCAGGCAGCCCCTTAGCCCGGCAGCGTCGCCGGCCAGAATCGAGACCAACGTGGCCAAAAATCTCGTCATCGTCGAGTCGCCCGCCAAGGCGAAGACCATCGAGAAGATCCTCGGCAAGGACTTCGCGGTGAAGGCCTCGGCCGGTCACGTGCGCGACTTGCCCAAGAAGGGCATCGGGGTCGACGTGCGCAAGAACTTCGCGCCGAAGTACGAGGTCTTGCCGGACAAGCTCGAAAAGGTCAAGGAGCTTCAGCAAGCCGCCCACAAGGCCAAGACCATTTACCTGGCGCCTGACCCGGACCGCGAAGGGGAGGCGATCGCCTGGCACCTGGCCAGCATTCTCGCCGACACGGCCGCGGAGACCGGGGCCTCGCTCAAGCGCATCGAGTTCAACGAGATCACCAAGGATGCGATCCAGCGTGCCATCAAGAAGCCCCGCGACATCGACCTGCCGCGGGTGGATGCCCAGCAGGCCCGGCGGGTGCTGGACCGCCTGGTCGGTTACAAGATCTCGCCGTTGCTCTGGATCAAGGTCAAGCGGGGCCTCTCGGCCGGTCGGGTGCAATCGGTCGCGGTGCGGCTGATCTGCGACCGGGAAAAGGAGGTCCAGGCCTTCGTTCCCCAGGAATACTGGACGATTGCGGTGGATCTGGCGGCCGGCAAGTCTGTCTTCGCCACGGACCTCGTGCGCTGGCAGGGACGGCGCATCAGCAGCGGCAAGAAGGAACAGGACAAGGCCAAAGACCCGGAGGCTGAGAAGGGCGACGGTGGCAAGGAACTGGTCATCGCCGATGGGCTCACGGCGCAACGCATCCAGGCGGCCCTCGAGGCCGGGACGGCCAAGGTCGCGCGCATCGTCACCAAGGAAAGCAAACGTCAGCCGACCCCGCCGTTCATCACCTCCACGCTTCAGCAGGAGGGCAGCCGGCGCTTTGGTTTCACGGTCAAGCGCACCATGGCGCTCGCGCAGCAGTTATACGAGGGCATCGAACTGGGAGCCGAGGGGCCGGTGGGGTTGATCACCTACATGCGAACCGACTCGATTCGCGTGGCCAAAGAGGCGCAGGAGGAGGCAGCCGGCTTCGTCACCTCGACCTGGGGGGCCGACTACTTACCGACCGAAACGCGTGCCTTCAAGTCCAAGAAGGGCGCGCAGGACGCCCACGAAGCGATCCGGCCCAGCAGCGTCCTGCGCACGCCGGAATCCCTCAAGAAGGTCCTCAAACCGGATCAGTGGAAGCTCTACTCTCTCATCTGGCAGCGCTTCCTGGCCTCCCAGATGTCCAACGCGCTGCTTTCCACTTTGTCGGTGGACATCGAGGTGGCGGAGGGGGTTCTGCGGGTGACCGACACCAAGGTGCTCTTCGCCGGCTACCAGAAGGTCTATGAGGAGCTCTCCGAGGATGAGGAGGCGCCCGCCGATGCCCTCCCGCCGGCCAAATTGCCGGACCTGAAGGAAGGCCAAGCCCTGACGGTGCGAAGCGTGCAGCCCAGGCAGCATTTCACCCAGCCTCCGCCCCGTTTCACCGAGGCCAGCCTGGTCAAGGCCATGGAGGCGGAGGGCATCGGGCGCCCCTCGACCTACGCCCCGACCATCGCCACGATCCAGGACCGGGGCTATGTGGTCAAGGAAGGGCGGGCGCTGCAGCCGACTGAACTCGGCAATGCCGTGAACTCTCAGCTGGTGCTGCACTTCCCGGAAATTGTCGACCTCAAGTTCACCGCCGATATGGAGAACAAGCTCGATGGTGTCGAGACGGGCGGAGAACCCTGGCAGAGCCTGATCGGCAATTTCTACAAACCTTTCAACGAGACGCTCAAGAAGGCCGCGAAGGAGATGGAGGCGATCGCCATTCCGTCGGGTGAGTTCTGCGATGCCTGCGGCAAGGAGTTTGTCATCAAGAGCGGGCGATACGGGGACTTCCTGGCGTGCAGCGGCTATCCTGAGTGCGCCAACAAGAAGCCCTACTTCAAGAAAATCGGCATGACCTGTCCGACGTGTGCCGTCGGGGACGTGATCGAGAAGCGTTCGCGCATGGGCAAGACTTTCTATGGCTGCCAGCGCTGGCCCGATTGCAATTTCACCACCTGGGATCTGCCCACGGACCAGCGCTGTGAGAAGTGTCAGAGCGTGATGGTCCTGAAGCGGATGCTGAAGACCGGGCGGACTTACCTCAAGTGCTCCGTGAAGGAATGTGGGCATACCAGCTACGTGGTGAAGAAAAAGGCCGCGGATGAAGCGCAAGTTGAAGGTGAACAGCCCGCTTGAGGTCGGCTCCGTCGCCGCGTTCGCATGACCGGGGCGGGCGGTGACGTGCGCGTCTTGCTGGTGGGACCGGACCGCCGGTCCGCGCAAGTGTGTGGAGACGACATTGTCACGCGGGTGCTGCTGAGCCATCCCCCGACGGGCGTGCGCTACGACCATTTCGAGGCAGCCTTGCAGTCAGGGGCGATCGCCCGCACGCGCTGGACCGAGGCCTGGCTGGCCTCGTTGTGCATGCATTCTCGTCCGCCCGCTGGTGTTCCCTATGTCTGGGGGCCCCTGCCACCCTGGCGGTATCGCCTCTGGGGGCGCCTGCTTCCCGATCGGCCGGATGAGGACGTGCAGTGGCTCGCGGCCTCGCGGGCCGACCGCTGGGACCTGCTCCACGCCTGGGCCTATCCCGTCGGCCTGGTTGGCGCCTTGCGGCGCTTGCCGCTGATCTTGCACGCGGCGACGGGCAACACGGACCTGCTGCGCAACTATTATGGTTACTCGGCGGACCTGACCCGACGGGTGGCCGCCCGCGACACCCGCCTGTTGCGGGCGCTGGGGGTGGCCCACGACCTTTATGCGACGCAGCAGGCGCGTTGCGTGATCGTGGCTTCCCGCTACGCCTGGGACTTGCACCTGGCGGCGGGGGTGCCTGAGCACAAGTTGCGGCTGCTGCGCATCGGCCTGGAGAGCCCGCCGAAGGACACGCTGGCTGTCCAGCGGGATCCGTCGGTGTGTCGCTTCACCCTGGTCGGCCACCAGTTCTGGCGCAAGGGCGGACGTGCCGTCGTGGCCGCCTTTGCCAGGCTGCGTGCCCGCCATCCCGAAGCGCGCCTGACGATCGTCAGTGCCGTGGCTCCGCAGGACCTGGGCATCGACCTCACGGGCGTGGAACTGATTCCGGCCCTGCCTCGCGAGCTGATCTATCAGACCGTGTATCCCCGCACGGATGTGTTGCTGTTGCCCTCCCTGGCGGAGGGCTACGGAATGTCGGTGGTGGAGGGCATGTCCTTCGGCCTGCCCGTGATTGCCTCGCGCATTTCGGCCTTGCCTGAACTGGTCCAGGAGGGGGTTTCGGGCCTGCTGGTCCCCCCCGATGACCCGGAGGCGCTGGAGGGGGCCATGCGTCGATTGCTGGAATCCAGCACGCTGCGTGTGCAATTTGGCCAGGCCGGGCGCGCCGCCTTTGTTCGGGAACACGCCTTGCCCGTGACCCAGGCTGGCTTGCGTCGGATCTATCAGGAGGTGCTTCATGGCTGAAACCTGCCCGCTGTCCCTGTCCGATTGGCTGGCAACCGATGCGCTGCCCCGTTTGCGCCAGGCAGCTCCTCGCTATCAGCAGGCGGAGCCGTTTCCTCATCTCGTGCTGGACGGGTTTTTCGATGAGGCGCGCCTGCGTGGGCTGGGCGAGTCCTACTACGATGGCCTGGATGCGCGTTGGCACCGGTTCAACGATGCCAGCCGCGAAGTGAAGTTGCAGATCGATCAAGATGAGCACTTCCCGCCCCCGGTGCGGGCATTGCTACACGCCCTCAATTCCGCCCCGTTTCTTCGCGAACTGTCCGAATTGACCGGCATTCCCGGTCTGGTGCCGGACCCGTATCACCTCGGGGGTGGGATGCATCAGATCCTGCCAGGCGGCAAACTGGCGATTCACGCCGATTACAACTTGCACCCGGTCATGCGGCTGAATCGTCGCTTGAATTTGCTGGTGTATCTCAACGAGGACTGGCAGGAGGATTTTGGCGGCCACCTGGAATTGTGGGACCGCGAGATGCAGGCCTGTTGTCACCGGATCGCGCCGCTGTTCAATCGCCTGGTGGTGTTCCAGACGGACAGCTCCAGCTACCACGGACATCCGGATCCGCTGCGTTGCCCGGAGCATCGCTCCCGGCGCTCCTTGGCCCTGTACTACTACACCCAGGAGGGCGCCGACGACTTGCGGGCCTCCGGTGGGCACAGCACCCTGTTCAAGGCTCGCCCCGGGGAGCGTTTCGGGGCCTCCCCGTACCTTCGTCGCGTGGGTACGGCCGGGCGGCTGGTGACCGAGGCCGCCAAGTTGCTGGTCCCCGAGGGGGTGAAGCAACTGCTCAGGCGCGCTCCGCGAGGAGGCGCGTGAGCGCTGACCGGTGTGGCCACCAGCGTGCTCGCTGGCGATGACACCACTGCGAACCGGATGCGCCTCAGAACGCCTCCGGGCTGCGATTGCCTGCGTCAGGCTCCCTCTGGCGCATTTCGGGCCATTCGTGTATGAATCCTTCAGCATGGGCGAAGAAAAGATGTTGCTCACTCCCTCCATGGTTGATCAAGCCTGCGAGACTCTGGCACGCCAGGGCTGGCTGCTGGTGGCTGATCCTGCCCTTCCCTCGCTGGCGACGCTGGTAGCGGGGGAGCCGATCCGCGGCTCGTGGTGGGGTCACCCGGCGGGCAAAGCCATTTACGCCCTTTCGGATGCGCTCCAGCGGCGCCCGGACGTGATGGTGGTCAAGCTGGTTGCCGGTAAGTTGACTTACATCCATGCCCGCCTGTGGCCGGCGCTGCTCGGCGTGGCCATGGCCGGGGAGCCCTGGCAGGTGCAGAAGCTGAGTGCCGAGGCGAAATGGTTGCAGTTGCGGATGGCTGACAAGGGCCGCATTCGCCTCGACCAGATGCTTCACGCCGACTGGGCCGCTCGTGACCTGGCGCGAGCCGCCAAGTTGCTGGAGAGCCGCTTGCTGATCTACAGCGAGGACATCGAGACCGAACGCGGGGCTCAGACCCGCGCGCTCGAGCCTTGGCAGCACTGGCGGGAGCGCACCGGCTACGACACGCCGCCCCTGGCTCCCCAGGAAGGACGCCAGGCCTTGATCGAGGCGGTGGCCCCGCTGATTCCTGGGGGCAAGGCCGCGCGGCTGATGCCCTGGCCCGCCAGTTGAGGGCGGCGGCGTTGCTCAGCAGGCAGGCAGCGCCTTTTCCACCGGTCTCTCCGGCCTTTTCTTGCGGACACGTTTGCGGAAGAGGACGCGGTCTTTCAATTCGAATGGCACCATCAGGCAGGTGACCAGCACGGTCGGCAACCACCCGTAAAAACGGTAGACGAACCGTCGGATCGACTCTCGCCGCACCATGGGGGGCTGTTGCTGGGTGGGATCACACAGCACCGCCTCGCTGCCCGGATGCAGAAAGATGCCCCAGCCCTTGAGTTTGGCTCGCATGCACCAATCCCACATCTCCCCGCCCGCGGGATACGCCGCGGCCATTCCCCCGACATCCAGCATCGCGGCCCGGCGAATCAGCACGCAGCCGCCCTCGGCGGCATCAATTT
The DNA here is from genome assembly GCA_035285325.1 of Candidatus Sericytochromatia bacterium. Taxonomy (NCBI): domain Bacteria; kingdom Bacillati; class Candidatus Sericytochromatia; species Candidatus Sericytochromatia bacterium. Next base: position 2,118 of record JAYKJB010000049.1, on the reverse strand, counting down.
CCTTGGGCGTGGTGACCAGCCGATTGAAGGCATAGTGCAGGCGGGGAACCAGGGGGTGCCCGCCCAGAGCCTCACGGCAGGCGCTCAGGGGGGTCGGGAAGAAGCGGCAGGAGGGTCGGTCTTGACCCTGTTCGGTCACATAACGCGGCACGACCGCCCCGATCCACTGGCCGCCGTCGGCAAAGCGGACCATGTCCTGGACGGCCGAGGACGTGGGCCTGGCGCTGCCGTCGAGCAGCAGCAGGTGCCGGCCCCCCGCAGCTCGGATGCCGATGTCGTAGAGGCCGCCCAGCGACGTTCCGGGACTGGCCTGGTATACCAGCAGCAGCGGGAAGTCCTGACGAAGCGCGACCAGCCGAGACGCGTCCTCGCTGGCCACGACCAGAATGACCTCGTACGAGAGGGGCAGACGCGCCTCGCGCAGGTCCACCAGGGTCGCCTGCAGTGACTCATCAATCGCCTGCACGACCACGATGATCGAGATGGCGAGAGAAGGAGCCCGTGAAAAAGCGAGCGGTTCAATTCGGGGGCGGACGGCCGGCAAGAGCGAACCCTCCACGGCGTGTTCGGCTGTCTGCAGATGAAGCCCGTTCCGGTGTCGAAATTCGTGTTTTCAGTGTAACGCCCCAGCCTCGGCGAGACGGTGATCGACAACGCAAGCGGGCGGGTGTGGGCAAGTGGCTCGACGGAGGCGCGGGTTATGCGCTACAAGGGAACCTACCGCGATGCGACTCACCGTGCTTTCCCACTCTTGTATTGTGCCCACCAACCAGCGCTTCTACGCGGCCCTGGCTGCGCAGGGCGTGCACCTGCAACTGATCGTGCCGGCGCTCTGGCGGGAAGACATCCAGGGAGCCATGCGCCCGGCTGTGCGGGACCCCGGCCTCGAGGCCCTGTGGCAGCCCGTGCAGGTCTGGAATTCCGGCAGCGTTCCATTGCACACCTACCGCACCGATTTGCGCCGGGCGTTCTATCTGTTTCAGCCGGATGCCATCTACTGCGAGAACGAGTCCTACGCCGCCTCGACGATTCAGACGGCGATCGCCAACCGCAGCTCGGTGCGCCGTCCGATGTTGTGTCGCAACAATCAGAATCTGGTCAAGCGGCATCCCTGGCCGTTTCGCCTGGCAGAACGCTGGCTGCTGCGCGACATGGCGTGCGTCAATCTCGTCAACGAAGAGGCCGGACAGCGCCTGCGGGAGAAGGGCTATCGCGGTCGTCTGGCCTACATGCCCTACGGCGTGGATCTCGACCGCTATTACCCCAGAGAGACCGGCTCGCTGCGGGCGGAATGGGGCAGTCCGGCCTTTGTCTTCGGTTATCTCGGGCGACTGATCGAAGAGAAAGGCCTGCGCGTGCTGGTGGAGGCCTTCCAACGCTTTCATCCTGAAGAAGACGTGGCGCTGGTGATCGTGGGGGATGGTCCTATGCGGGAGTCTTTGTGCGTCATGCTGGAGCATCCCGGCCTGCGGGGGCGAGTTCGCTGGGTGCCGGCGGTGCCGCATGCCGCGGCTCCGGAATTGTTGAGTGCCTTCGACGCGCTGGTGCTGCCCTCGCTCACCCGCCCGGGCTGGAAAGAGCAGTTTGGGCGCGTGCTGATCGAAGCGGCGGCCTGCGGGACGCCCGTGATCGGCTCCGACAGCGGCGAAATTCCGCACCTGATCGACCGCTTGGGCCATGGCCTCACGGTCCGTGAGGGGCAGGTGGACGCCCTGTATCTGGCCATGCGCCGTCTGCGTGAGGAGACGGAACTGCGAGACGCGCTGCGCGAGCAGGGCCGTCGAGAGGTGGCGCAACAGTTCGATGTGGAGGCACTGGCTTATCGCTTCAAGCAACTGCTCGACAGCCTGGTGGCAACCCCGCTGCCCGGCCTTTCGGAAGCAGGTTGAGCGCCGTGCGCATCGTGCTGGTCTGCCCGATCTATCCGCCGCGCCCCGGCGGCCTCGCTGACCACACGGCGGCTTGGGCACGGGCGATCGGCGGCCATCTCGGCCACGAGGTGGTGGTGCTGACAGGCCCCGGAGCCGAGGACCAGCACGACCCGCGCGTGTCCCTGGCCGAGCCGCTCGAGGTCTGGCACGGGGCGCGTTTTCGAGAGGCCATCCTGGCCTTGCAGCC